>CAYTUE010000075.1:0-11745 GCA_964441085.1 uncultured Planctomycetaceae bacterium | reverse complement strand
GTCCAAAACTTCAAAAGGCCCAACAACATCAAAAGCTCCAACAAGCCAGTCCGCAAGCTCTGAAGTTCGCTCATAGTAGGTCTTCTCCCGTCAACAAGAAATCAAGAACTTGAACAGCCGTTTCCTTGTCTCTTTTGTCACCGCACATCAGTTCAAGATAACACTGAAGTGGGAATGCCCACGGAAATCCAGCGATGGCCTGAGCGTCGAAGGAGTCTGTTTCTTCCTGCGATTCAATCAACACCAAATTTTCAAAACGATCCACCCGTTCTCCGCCCAGCTGAACGGCCAGCTGAACGGCCAGTTCAAGCGATCTTCGAAATCACATATTTGTCTTTGTGTCACCGCTGCCACCGACCACCTTTTGCAAGGCTTGGCTGATCTGTTGGTCGTACTGTCGCTCTTTGCTGTAGATGCGAAAGATGGCAAAACTGGTTGGCAAACTGCGAAACAGTTCATCGTCATCCAAAGCGTGAGCCTGTTGAGTTGCCGAATCATACCGAAAATTCTGACGCCCCGCTGGCTTGTGCGCGCTGGGACGGTGGTAATGCCGCGCCACATCAATCCGCAATGGGATACTCGCAACCTGATCAGGCAAGTAGCTGCGAACTCGCTTTTCCACAAGTTCTGGCTCACTAAAGATTGTTTGACTCGCATCTTCTCCACTGTGGAAATGTAGAGTTCTTTCCACTGCCATTCTCCACATGTCCTTGCGTTCGGTGAGTGCTCGCCAGTGTTCTCCTAACTCCTTCAATTCTGGATCGTCGCTATCTGCCCAACGGCTCACATCTACCAAAAAACTGGTTTCTGTTAACCCACGATACTCTTGAAGGTGTTCAATTGGGTTTCCAGGAAACAGACGTTTCATCGTGGCTTGAAAAAATTCTTCCAACGTCATGTCAATACCACGCACTGTTCGATGAAAGTAGATCGTGCGAAACAGATTGGCTCGAGTCTCGATAAAGTTGATCAACGTGGGCAAACCTCGAGAATGAATGGTTAGACCACTGGGAGTAAAAAAGCTGTAGTGCAGTAAGCGATCGACATCAAAAGATTTTGTGTTGTAGCCCGACATAAACGCGTCTCGAAGAACAAAGTCCATATTGTCCACGGTATAGATGCCGCTAAACAAAGACCTTAACTTTCGAAGCCAGTCTGGATGACCTTCTTCATCCAACGGATCTCCTGCTGGCCGGCGAATTAGCCAAGCCACCTGTCGAGGATCCAGTTCTTCCAAGGTCTGTAACTGCCCAGACGGATTGCGACGGATCCTTTGGATGATGTCACCCAGTTCATGTTCGATAATGTGACCACCAATGTCTTCGTGAGTCAGACCAAACTGCCCCGAATAGTGATCGTCAAAGAAATGACCAAAAGGACCATGCCCCACATCATGCAATAGTCCAGCAATGCGAACCAAGCTTTCAACGTAAGCCTTTGAAGGAGTATTCCGGCACGAATCTGCCAAAGAATCATACCAAGCTTGTACCGTGCGGCTTCCAAGATGCATCACTCCTAGCACATGCTGAAATCTCATGTGTTCCGCAGAAGGAAAGACCCACCATGCTGTTTGCAACTGATGAATCTGACGCAGTCTTTGGACCCACGGATGATCAATCAAATCTTGTTCCGCCGCTTCACCATCAGGAAGTCCTGTGCGAGAAACAAAGGGGATATATCCGTGAATGGGATCGTGGGACAGACTTTCGGAAGCAAAATCGGGTGACATCAGAATCAAGTTCGTAACAGGAGCCAAACAGAAAGTCGGGATCCTAGCACATGATGCAAGTGAGTCACGATGGCAGATTCTAACGGCGGAAAAAGTAAATTTATAAATCTCGTGAAATCAAAATCATCCAACAAAAACCTGCGTATCTCGCTGAAACTTAAGAAGCAAGAAATTCAAAAAGGCACCAACTGCTTCAACACGCTTGCGAAATTCTGTTTCAAAGCCAATCATCATGTTGAACCAAAACGGTGGATGCCATTTCCCGTTCAACACACACTTAAAAAGTCACTGATCTAAAGGCACCTTGCTGTGATCATTTACGGAACAAAACCCAAGAGCACGCAAATTGACGAAGGGGAATTCTTTTGCCCTCGGTGCCATACAGAACAAGATTACAGCCTGTTTAAGGTCAGAACATATTTCACGCTGTACTTCATTCCTCTGTTTCCAGTGGGCGGAACAAACGAACATATTCAGTGCCAAAACTGCGACGCGGCATTCGCCCCAGAAGTCATCGACTATGACCCTGCAACTGAACAAGCAGCGACAGCCGTTACTCTAAGGCGAGTCAGCGCTTTGTTCCTGTACGACGTCGGACGAATCTCTCCAACCACGTTGGGAGCCGTTCAGAAAGTCGTTCGCGAATCGATTGGAACTGAAGTCGCAAAAGAAGACTTGGCTCAAGACGCTCAGTATGCACAGTCAGCCGAAGCCGATTTTCTGAAATACTGTAAGCAAGAACTGTCTGAATACACCGACGAGGGAAAACTGCTGATCATTCTCAACCTACGTCGAATACTCGAATCCGAACGCGAATTAGACAGTTTGGAACAAGACCGTCTGCGTCAGTTGGGCAAAACCTTTAAGCTGAAAAAGCGAGACGTCAACGAAATCTTGACTGCTGATTTATCAGAAGAGGAAGAGGAGTTTTAGGCAAAAAATCAGCGGAGCCATCTTGTCGTATTCGCATCAAGTAAGTGATGTCCGAGCCATGCTCAAGTCAAATACAGCTTGACTTGAGCATGAAACACTCAGCAGAATTTTTCCTACTGATCATCCGTTTCCGGCTTACCTAACAAAGATTCCAACAGTCGGTTGAGCTCTTCTCCACGAGCCTGCATTGAAATCACTCGACCTTCCCGGTCCACTAAAATGGCTGTGGGAATCCCACTGATCCCGTAGTAAACAGCCATGGGGTTATCCCAGCCTCGCTGTTGAGCATCTTGACTCATCAGATTGACCCATGGCAGTTCTTCACGTTCAACGTACTTTTGGCAGTCGTCAGGAGTTTGATCTAAATTGATTCCAACAATCGCAAAGTCATCCGTACTGTAACGCTTTTGCTGAGCTTTCATGTTTGGAATTTCAGCTCGACAAGGTCCACACCAACTGGCCCAAAAGTCAATCAACACATATTTGCCTCGATAAGATTTCCAATCGAAATCAGATCCATCCACTGCTGATCCCAGAACTCGAATCGGATTTCCGGGCAGCCTTAAACGGCGAGCAATTGCCTTTAAACGATCAATGTTCGGCTGGATTTCTGGACGGTTCATCTTTTCAAAAACAGCGGCCAGCCGTTCGTTCACCGTTGCTCCCAGTTCCAATTCCGTGGAACTTTCCAACAGCTCACTTAGGCTTGTCGCCACGCCCAAAGATCTCTGATCCAAGCCGGCATCGTTGATATGCTGAAACAACCGGTCAACGTATGCCTTACGTTGTGCAGACGACAAACTCGGAAAATGGCGAGCCTGTTGTTCCAACCGGTAACTGCCCACCATTGCCTTAATTGCGGGTCGATCATCCTGTGCATGCTTCACTAATAAAGCTTCCAATTGCTTAGCCGCTTGCTCGTCAACTTGCTGCAACACAGAAAATCCGGCCAACCGTTCCGCCAAAATCCGAACCTGCAAACCATCATCTGGCTCCGTTTTTTCAATCCGAGTCAACGCCTGATTCACAGCCGTCACTTGCAACTTCAAATGAGCCACAATTGCGGCTCGAGTTCGTTCAGTGGGCGGTACCTGCTTCACTTTGTTAATGAACTGCAACAGTTCTTCAACTGTCCCTTCCGGCACGGAAAATGGATTTTCTTTGTCTGATGCATCCACGGTATCAGGAACCGACTGTGCTTGGCCATAAGCCATAGAAAGCAGAGCACAATTGATCAAAAGAAGAGATCGCAAAGACTTCATCATCAGTTTAATTTTCGTCGCAATGAGTTTGTGAGACAGACTGATACAGCCTAGCCAGCGGCAACATGATGCCTTCTAGCTGATTAAGATATTCCACTTCAGACAAGTTCGATTTTTGTTGTCGGAGTTCTTCCAACTGTGATTCCAAAACGTCTCGCTGTTTTCTCTGAGCACTATTGAAAAGCCGTTCTTGCTGACTTCGAATCAAATGCCACTTGGCCGCCATTCGACCATCTACCTTTTCAGGTTCCTTGAGATCTTTCCGTAGTCGCCCGTTTTGATAGGTGGCTGTCGATGAACCAGCCTGATCACCATTGTCATCCAACAAAGAATGTTCTGTCGCCAACCGTCCATCTGATTCATAAAATGCTGCAGTGGCAGCTGCTGCCACCAACCATGCTTCTTGTAAAGATGTTTGATCGTCACGGTCTAAATCCGCATCTGTACTCCCAATCGCTGCAGACAGATAATCACCGAAGCGGCTGTACTGAGATTCTTGGCCGCTTTTCGTTGCCGTCACAATCACTCGATCTTTGCCACTTAACGCATTGATAAAAGGCGCACTACAGGAACTACAGTTGATAATGGCAACAGGTCTTTTCGACTGTGCCAACGCGTCCGCCAACTGAATTGACGAAATATCTGGCCCTCGCAGATTAAAACGAGCCGCTCGACCGTCGTATGTTCCGTGACCAATCAAAACCAACCACAACGGTTCATTGGATTCCTGAACGCTGGCCGCTCGAACCGATTGCAGTAACCGATCACGAAGAACGGGGGAAGCATCGCCCAAACTTTCTGCATGCACAGCAGAAGGGGATGAATCACTGTGAACATCATCGTTGTCCGGCACGCCCAGCATCTGCACAGGCGCCTGCCCCACTTCAGCAGCCTGCTTCCATCGCTTTGCCCAGCTTTTGAATTGATCCGCATACTCGGGAGTTCCTGGAGCTCCCACCACAACAATCACCTGTTGCCCAGCTGCATCTGCGGCCACCGAATCTGCAGCCCATACCGCGCAACACACTGTCAACAGAATTCGTGGAACGACCATCTTTGAATGCTTCTTTCGAAGACAAGTGAAATGCTGGTGAGTCATGGCAACCCCCGTCGACGACGAATCGTCCAGTCAGCACCAAAGCAACCGACTGCGACTAAAAACACCCACCACTGATTCCAAACAGGAAACGTATGGCGTTCAACTACAGGAGCATCTCGGTAAGACAAGCTCTCGACAAATTCATCCAGTTCGTTCATGGGAACACACTGCCCCGACGTCTCTTCTGCCACCTGTTGTAGAAACGTTTTGTTAATTTGAACGGATTTCATTTCTCGTTGATCTGGTTGACTGGCCCAGCCAGTTTCAGCCGTCAAAGTTTCGACTTCTTCGCCGTCAACCTGAATTGTTGCACTCGCTTTTGCTTTCCATCGACCCGCATCCAAAGCAGCCACAACAGCCTGAAAGCGACCAGGAATCTCGTCCGAAGGTTCTGCCGTTACCTGAAGAACTTGTCCATCGGGTGGAATGATTTCAAACTTCACATCCGCATCATCGCACGAATCAAAGTTCTTGTGCCGAACATCCGACACCAACACCATCGTGCCGGGGCCACGGCGGGCATCAGTTTGCGCGCGAATAGAAAGACGTTCAGGCACATCAGCAACAAGCCACCGAACCATCTGCCGACACGCTCGAGCATGATCGTTGAAATCTTCTTGAGGCTGATCGCCAGGTTCGATGGGAGACGCGATGGGAGACGCGACGGCAGACTGGCTAGGACTTACAAAACCGCGAGATCCCTGCGACAGTCGACGGCGGCCTTCATTCATTCTCCAACGCCAAAAATCGCCCACGCATAACGCTGCAGAACGACCTCGCCCAAAACGCTGAGTCACCAAGGCGGGGAAAGTTGTTCCATCTTCGTCTTGCACCGAAGCCATCACAATCGCTCCGGGACGCACTCGACTTCCTGGATTCAGTGTCGAAAACTTTGGCATCGCAGACACTCGCATCCGCTCAGCATCTTCGTTGTCTCGAAGCCGAATCCATGGCTGCAACCAACCATCTCGAGTCAGCGACATCGAAGCCGCACCATGAAACGAAGGAGCCTGAGCCTGAAGATCCAAAGGCAGCATTTGCCCCACAGGAGTCCGATCGTATTCACCCTGCCGAAATGATTCTTGTCCCCCCATCATCAATAATCCGCCTCCACGTTTGGCAACGAACTGCTGAATCAACTGCATTTGATCGATCGTGAAAAACGCGGCTTCAAGATCATCGATGATCATTGCATCATAGCGAAACAAATCTTCGGCATCGTCAGGAAATCCGCCCAACAATTCAGCTTCGTCTTCTGTTCCCAATCTGACCATGACAGGTTCATCAAATTCTTCTGCCAGCTCTTGTTCCACTTCATCGAAACCTCGGTACAACGAATTCGACGTTTCACCTTCACGTCCTCGAAAAGCAAACTTCGCTTCTTTGCGAGCAATACGAATCAGGCCAACCAAATCTGTTTGGGGATCTGTTTCGACGGCTCGACGCAGAAACTTAAATTCCCAGTTTGGCCGACCTGAAACATAAAGAATTCGGCGAGCACGACTGCCACGTTCGACGGCAACCGTAGCTTCGTTATTCACCAAAGTGGCTTCTTTGAATTGCGTCTCACCATCGCGATCCAACAAGACAACTTTCACCTGATAAAAAACAGTCCCCGCAGTGTCTGGGCGAGCTTCAAAACGAAACGACGTACTGTCACTCACTGTTTGAATTTTTGTATCAATGGGCGTGCCGTCAGGATCAAACAATGTCGCCTTCAGCCGTCCATCAGCTGCTCCTATCACATCCGCAACCACTTGAATCGTAACCGGAGCATCATCAAAGGCCGTTTGGCTGGTGGTTACTTTTTCCACCAGCGCATCGACCACACTTTCGTCTTGCGGCAGCAAGACAGGAAACACGGGAGCCAAATGTTCGAAAGCATTCGATTCGAACAATTCGTCTGTCTGCTGCAAATCTGTGGCGTTGCCATCTGTCAGAAGAAGAATGCCAGCCAAAGGCTGGCCAGCAAAGCGCTCTTGAAGCTGTTTCAACGAGAGACAAATGGACGACGCGTCACCATCAAAAGCGATGTCTTTTAAACTGGCCACTCGCTGCAAATGATCTGATAGAACATACCGTTGCAGTTCGAAACTTTGATCAATCTGCTGAATCCACCCCTGAGAACCTTCTTGCTCGCCTGAGTTCAAAACAGACGCAACCTGTTCTGCTCGAGTTTCCGGCATCATGGTATCCACTTGGTGACTGCGACTGACATCAGCCACAACAGCAAAGACATTGGCCCCCTTTTTCGGTTTCGCAATGCTCCACAAAGGATTCACTAAACACAGACTGATCAGGAGCCAACCCAGACAACGAAAAATAGCAGCAAGTCCAAGCTGTGAACTGCTGCGCGAACGCACGATGGTCCAGCCGATTCCGATGATGGCAATCGCAATCGCAGGCCACAGCCATTGTTGATCGCCGATGACCAATGCAGCAACGGAAGACATCATTCAGATTCTCCTTGCTGCACTGGCTGATCAACAGATGGATCTCGAGACTGCCCCAGCAACTCGTAATAACGTCGCACAACTTCGTGATATGCTTCAGGAACAGGTTCTCGATCAATGGGAGCCAACGACCGTTCTGATTCGAGTCCCGATAATTGCTGCTGAATTCTGCGTTGCAGATTCAGCATATCACCCAACAACTCTGATTGCACCAAATCCCATTCTGGCGCTTTTCCATGTCGCCGAAATTCGGCTCGAATCGATCGAGCTCGGTCACGGACTCGAGCCGCTTGTTGACGCAGTTCGTCGTCGTCCAAAATTTCTTCCACTTCTCGCAACCGATTCGACCAGTCTCGATAGTCTTCCCCAGTTAATGGAGAAGAACTCCGAGCCGTCGAACGCCCCAAATTGGCTTGTCGTCCGCCATTGAATAAGGTCGATCGACTGCCACCAGACGCTTGCCCAGACTGCTCCGATTCAGAAGGTTTTTGGCCGGATTGCTGACTTGGTTGTTGGCCCGGCTGTTGGCTGGGTTGTTGACCTGGTTGCTGGCCCGGTTGCTGGCCCGGCTGCTGGCTTTCCTCGGCATTCGAATTGTTATCTGCCGCTTGTTGACTACCTAAACTTCCACTGCCCTGTTGTTCCGCATCACGGCCGCTTCGTTGCTCGGCAGGTTCTGTCGCGCGATCAATTTCCTGCTGTAATTCATCTGCAAGCTCCTGCATCGTTTTTTCCGCTCGACGCAGCGATTCTTGCTCACTGCCCAAGACAGCTTCCGCCGCCTGCTCGATTCCCTGAGCCAGCTTCTCGATTCCTTTTCGAGCCAACTGTTCTGACTGCTGCGACTGATTCCAAAGCCCACGATCAATCAAAAACTGAGTCTCATCTAAAGCATCAACCGTCCGTTCTTTCTGATGATCTTTCAACGTGTCATACAAACGACGTGACAGCAAAGGCTCGCTTTCTTCCGCCGCCTTCACGACTTGCTCTGCCTGCTCCAAAACCCGCTCCAAGCGATCTTTTTGCTCTTCAATTTCCTGAGCAATTTTTTGCTTGTTTCGATCATCTTTTAAGGAAGGCTGGTCTTGCTGAAATTTTTCGCGGTCAGACGATGAATCAGTCGCCCCTTTATCATCTGCAACAGCACGATCGGAATCTGATTCCCCTGCAAGTTGGCGAGCCACATCCTCCTGACTTTGCTGCAAATCGCGAACCTGTTGTCGCAAATCCTGCATCGCGTCACTGAATTGGTTTGAGGTCTGCTGACGGAAATCTTCTTGAAGTTGATCAAATTGCCGCTCTGCTCGAGTCCCCTCAGAAATCGCTTTTTGCAAATCGCCTTCCTGCAAAGCTTCAGATGTTCGCTGCACTTGTTGTCGAGCCTCCTGAAGTTGCTGTTCAGCTTTTTGAGCATCTTGTTGCCGTTGTTCTGACTGCTGATTGGATTGTTCAGCCGACTGGTTTTGTTCCCGCATTTCCTGCCCCACTTCATCCACATCGCGCAGTAGCTCTCGTTGCTCATCCTGCAGCCGTTTCAGTTCTCGCTTAATTTCATCCTGTTCTTTTTCTGTTTCCGCAGCACGTAATTCTGATTCCAATTCCTTGATGCGTTCATTCACCATCGCTTGTCGTCTGGCAAGTTCTTTCAAGCGATTCAGAATCTGAGCAGCTTGTTGCTGCTGTTCTTGTTTTTCTTGCTGTTCCGCCGCCTGACGTTCAGATTCGTAACGCTGACGTTCGTTATCCAATTCCAATTCCTGCATTTGCTGTTGAGACGAACTGCTGCTGGATGAACTGCTTGAACTGGAAGACTGACTTTGCTGAATCTGAGTTTCTTTTGCTCGCATCTTCATCAGTCCAGCAAAAACTTGCTGCTGGAAAGACCGAGCTGTGGTCAGTTGTTCAATGCTTGGATCTGCGATGAATTCGGCCACACTTTGTTCAGCCTGCTGCATCAATTGCGAAACAGATTCTGCAATCTGCAATAAAGCGGGATCCTGCATTTCCGCCTTCGCTTCTTCAAGCTGTGCAATCGCCTGCTGTTGAGAATCCTGAATCACACGACCATCTTCCTTACCATTCTGCAAAGATCGTTCCGATGACTTTGCATCTCGAATGTCTCGCTGCACATTCCATGTGGCAATTATGATCTCGCGCTGCAGTTTCAGTAGCTCTTCTGCATCTCCACCCTGTTGCTGTTGTTGTTGCTGCTGCTGTTGTTCAGACTGCTGTCCCTGTTGTTCGGCTTCACGAAAGATATCTTCGTACCGACGAATCTCAGCAAATAACAGATCTCCAAAAGTGGTGCGTTCACCACCATCTGAATCCGTATCGACAACGTAAAAACTATAAGACAGCAACTGATCGGGCTCAGCCTTTAAACTTTCCAAATCAATGGTGTGATTCAATAACTGACGAGTCACAAGTGGTTCTGGAACAGACAAAGTCGAAGCAGTATGCGTTTCTGTCTCCGACCGATCATCCTTTGATTTCAATGACAATTCGGCCATCTGACCGTTACTCAGCGAATACTGAATTCCGTAATCCAACAGCCCAAAGTCATCAGTAACTTTCGCTTCAAGCAACACTTCCTGAAGAGGGGACACATGAGTATCTTTTCCGGGGAAGGTCACCTTTACTTTGGGCCGTCTGTTCTTGGTCACCTTTAAAATGATTGTCTGAGGTTCTCGAGCAGTCCGCCCTTCAGCATCTTCCAAATAAACATCAAATCGAGCACTCTTTGTGGCTCGCAAAACACAGCTTCTACGCTGCAACTTCGACTCAGTTGCAGAGAACTCACTGCTGATATCAACTGAACTGTCCACGATCTTCTGAGTACCAGTATTCTCAGAATTCACAGCCTCAGAATTTTCCTCGGCAGCAACTCCTGTTGTTTCCACAGTCGTTGGCAGAACGTTTCCATCACGACTGCGAAGTTCCACGACCGCAAGATCCTTATTCACGAGCAAGGACAGATCAATCATCGATCCTTCCAATGCCGTGATTCGCAATGTGTCTTCGATCAACTTTTCGGGTTGTTGGGTGTACGCAGGAGGTCGAATGAGTGCATCCACTTGCAATAATTCGGGAAGCACATAAGTCGTAATCTGAAACGTATCAGACTGCCCCGACCACTGGTCTGCTGACGACTGATCTGCTTCTTCTGGCGATGTGGCAAATTCGACGCAATACTGTGAATCAGCTAAGACTGCTGGAATTCGAGCAGCAAAAACTTGCTCATCCACTGTAGGCTTCAAGTCAATCAATGTCGTTTCAGATTCAGTCATCAATCGGCATCGGCTGGCTGCAGGAATCGCTCCGTGAAACGTCACCACCACTGTCAGCGCCGAACCTTGTTCGACTTCGGTATCACCCGGTTCAACTTCTAACGAAGCAACGATTTTCTGAACATCCACGTCCCTTGCCGCGGCCAAATTAATATCAGAGGAAGCCAGCAAACGGGGCTGCCATTGTCTTGCCGCAATCACTCCTGAAAGAAACACACAAAATGACAACAAGCTCGCAACGGTCCACAAAGCCAAATGGCGACCAGAAATCACAGAGGTCCAGTCTGACTGCCGAGCCAATTCATCTGCCTGGGCAATCGTACGGCGTTCCAAAACAGACGACCGATCCACATTGATTTGCTGCGATGTCTGTACAGCAGTCAGCACAGTGTCGTTCAATTCGGGGTGTTTTTTTTCGATTAATCGAGCCGCATCCATGACAGAAGGAGTCGACACTTTCCAGCGTGCCAAAAACGTCCCGATCAATGTGCCTCCAATCAGAATCAGAAACCGCCAAGGCTGTGTCATATTTGCTGGAAGAAACAATGCCAGAAGCGCAGCGGGCACAAGCAATAGCAGCCAACACAGAACCTGACGCTTCAGCACCTTCAATCGGTACCATCGCTGAGACACTGCGTCTAACTGTCGTTTTAAGATGCTGCTCATGATCACTTCCCGCACTGCTTACCAGTTATCACGTATCGCTCGTCACTTGCCATTGCCAATTTTTGCTCGACACATCGGTCGGCAAAGTCACAACCTTGCAGACACCACCAATTCTGTCTGCCTTCGTTCCAGCAAAGTTGCCCAAATCGACTCCCCCAACAAACACGCCAATCCCGCCAGTAACATCCATCTCCAATATTTCTGACGATCTTCGACTTCTCTTATCTTCAGCTGTCCCAGCACCTCGTCGCCAGCAACAGAACCTGACTCGCTAGGAGTGCCCCCAATCGCTAACGCCTGCAACTGTCCCCTCGGC
>CAYTUE010000074.1:18769-20148 GCA_964441085.1 uncultured Planctomycetaceae bacterium | reverse complement strand
GCCAAGTACGAGAACATTTACCTGCTAGGCACGTCGATCGCTCGACCTTTGATTTCCAAAGTCTGCTTACAGCGAGCTCGAGAAGTCGGGGCCGTCGCGTTTGTTCACGGAGCCACCGGCAAAGGCAACGACCAATGTCGCTTTCAGCTGGCCGCCGAAGCACTTGACCCAACCATCAAAATGATGGCTCCATGGCGAATGCAGGAATTTCGAGACCTGTTTCCGGGTCGTACAGAAATGCTGGAATACTGTGAAAAGAAAAACATTCCGGTCAAAGCCACAGCAAGCAAGCCGTATTCCAGCGACGAAAACTGCTTGCACATCAGCTATGAAGCAGGTGATCTCGAAGACCTCACCGTTGACGGTGCCAGCGTCGTCGATTTCGAAATGACCGTGTCAGCGATGGAAGCCCCCGACAAAGAAGAAACTGTTGTCATTGGTTTCGAATCGGGAATCCCAGTCAGCGTAAATGGCGAACCATTGTCTGCTGCCAAGATTGTAGAAACCTTAAATACAATCGGTGGCCGCAATGGCTGCGGACGAATTGACATCGTCGAAAACCGCTTCGTGGGAATGAAAAGTCGAGGAGTCTATGAAGCTCCTGGAATGACTGTGCTGTACGCAGCTCATCAAGCCATTGAACAAATGACTCTGGACCGCGACCTGACTCACTTGCGAGATCAAATGGGACCGATGGTTGCAGAAATGGTTTACTACGGTCACTGGTACTGTGCCAAAATGGACGCCTTGCTTGCGTTCATCAAAGAAGCTCAAAAACCTGTGACCGGCGAAGTCACTGTGGGACTTTACAAAGGCAATGTTCGAATCATTAGCCGAACCAGTCCGACCAGCCTGTACAACGCTGAAATTGCCAGCATGGAAAAAGGCGGAGACTACAACCAAGACGACGCTGAAGGTTTTCTAAGAATCATGGGACTGCCTTACCGAGTCCAAGGCAGTGTCCGACCTCGTACTTATTAGTCGTCGTCATGCTGCTGGCGGTCGATTTTGAAATCGACCGCCAGCACAAGACTCATCAATCCACCTACAGCAGAGAACTTACCGAGCAATACTTACCGAACTGTACTTACTGAACAGTACTTTTCTACGCTGCTGTTCAATGGCCCCCTAGAAATCATCCCCAAGAAACTGGTACGGGAACAAACGGGCATCATGCGTCTTTTCAAAAGTGCAGAAGGCATGTCAAAGGCGCAGAAGGCATGGTCAATCTGTGCAAAACCAATCCCATCGCGATCAAAGGGGGCGCCACTATCCCCGCAGAATGATTTTTAACATGTCGATAATCGCTGATTGAGTGTAATCATTGCAATAACCGATTCTACGCAGGATTCGATCCTTCAACACCGATTCATGCCATG
>CAYTUE010000074.1:0-18669 GCA_964441085.1 uncultured Planctomycetaceae bacterium | reverse complement strand
TTGCAATAACCGATTCTACGCAGGATTCGATCCTTCAACACCGATTCATGCCATGTGCAAACAGCGACACTCGCTTTCGTGAGCCCGGTCAGACTGTTGCCATCTTTCGCCCATCGCAGAGCAACTTGTTCGGGCGGTAAAGGCTTATCGAACTCACCAGTAATGTAAACGACAACCACTGCGTCTTTCGAACAGTCCTTTGACAGCACGATAGCCGGACGATCTTTCGGGTTCTGGCCCTGTGGGTCCAAGGCATCCTTCACGATGACAATGGCACCGCGCACCAAATCAATCATCCTACGAGCCCGTCGAGTTCTTCGTCAGTGATATCGATGTTTCTCAGCATGCGTTCTGCTGCTGAAACGGCTGAGCGGAACTCAGTGGCGTATTCGACACCGAACCTCAACTTTTCGAACTGCTCAAGTTTTTCGAGAGCAGTCTGCGATCGCTGATACCAATGTTTCAGCAAATTCCAAAAGCACTCATCAATGTCAGCATTCGGCTTGACGTCACCACTAATAACTAAGTGCGCCCACTTCGTTTTTGTTTTGCAAAGTAGTGCAAAAACGTCGACTCCACCACCAATAAAAGCTTCGAAATCCATACACGCAATGGCAACGTTGCTTTCCTCTATCACATCTTCGAAGTCACGATGCACTGAGGTAGACGCATATGAATCGATGCGATGTTGAAGTGTAGTGAACATTTTTAAATTCTTGAAAGAAGACGCACTTCCCTGCGGCCTATCTTGTCCCTGCCTCCGTGGCAGCGAATTCGGCAAATTTTGCCTATAAATAACTATTACATACGACCATGCAAAATTCAATCGGCGTGCAATTGCAGTGGACTGTTATCGAATCATGGAATCAGTGCAATCCCTGTATTTGATGCCACCAGAATCACTTACCAACTGTTGATTCACATCTTCTTCTTCTGGCTTCTCAACAGGTGTGCCATGGCAGCATTGCTAAAAAGAAAGGCCGTTGATTCTTTTGAATCAACGGCCTTTTGTGTTTTCACTGTCGGATGACAGTGTTATTCAGATTCGGAATTAGCCTCCGTATCCGCCTCCACCGCCGCCGCCACGATTTTCTCGTGGTCGAGCTTCATTTACGACGATCTGACGACCATCAAGATCACTCCCGTTGAGTGCGTTGATTGCATCTTCAGCACCGTTGTCCATTTCGACAAAACCGAAACCACGTGAGCGGCCCGTTTCTCTGTCAGTGATGACCTTGGCAGACGTCACAGCTCCGAAAGGAGAAAACGCTGCTTCCAAACCATCATCGGTGGTTGCCCATGCTAGGCTGCCCACAAAAAGCCTCTTACCCATCAAACTATCCGATCACTATCACTCGAGAATCTCTCATCACCTTCGCGCACAGTCGTCACCTGTTTTCAATGCTAACAAACCCCACGTAGGTTGTTAGTAACCATTGAAACAGAACCACGATCGGTAGCGAACATCACTACAGAAGGCGATTGCTCGGCAACGACGAATCACACCCAGGTTGTTCCTGAAAATCAAAACCAGCAGTCAGGATAGAACCCCGAAGGATTGGTGTTGACCTTGTCCCGTCGTTCCGAACAAATGAACACTAACAGGCGAAAACCAGACTACGAAGTGAATTCCGCCGTAGTTTTCAACAATTATTGGCTTTCTAAAAGAAAACCATCTCTGCCCTTGACGGATTCTACGAAAGCTGGGAAAGCGACAGCGGCATTTCCACCAATTCGCTACTGTCCGCAGCTGTGGCATCCGCCAGACATCGACTGCCCACACACCGTTTCCGGTACAAGATAGCTGCGAACGTAAGGGACTTGGCGAGTCACTTGACGAGACACCATTCTGGTGGCCGTGCTTTCCACTTGGCGAGCCACTCGACGGCAAACTGTTCGGTTCACTGTGTATGGAACTTGCTTCTGCACACAATAAGGGATTCTGCGAGTCTGCTGTTCTTGAACCATACGGCAAACGGTGTACGGAATCTTGCGAACCTTTTGTTCCGTTTCAAAACGACACGTGCGATAAGGAATTCGCTGAGTCTGCTGTTCTGACACAATGCGACAGGTCCGATACGGAATCTTTTGAGTAATCGTTTTAGGAACCATTCGAGTCACCTGATAAGGCACTTTGGTCACAACGGTTTCGGGGACCAAGCGAGTCACCTGAACGGGACAATTCTGTCGCACAACCTGAGGCACGAGAACGGTGTAAGGCACCTGCTGCTGAACCACTTTCGGACACCAAACGCGACGACAAATCGTACGCGGTGGAGCCTGAGCCATACAAAAGCTAGGACCGCACGGTCCGCGAACAATGCGAGGCAACACGGGTGATGGAAGAGCATACTGTCGAGTCACCCATTGTCCTGTCACACGACGGACGCAACGTGTTCGTGTCACAGGTCTTCGCACGGTGTAGCAACGTTCTCTGTTAATCGTTTGTGTCACAGGTCGCATCACGACTCGACGACATTCTCGTTCCAAGGTTTCTGTCACTGGCTGCATCACAGTATAAGACTGCTCACGCACATGGTCGTCCCACACTTGACGCTGAGTCGTATAGGTTTGCTCCCGATACTTGGTCTCCCAAATCGGACGCTGAACGCAATACGATTCTTCTCGAACCGCCGTTTCTGTTACTGGACGACTGACCGTGTAGTTTTCTTCTCGAAAAGCAGTTTCTGTAACAGTGCGGTAGCAGGTTTGAGGAACCTGTTCGGTCACGTTTTCGTAAACAGTACGCATTGTTGTGTACTGTTGAGGTTCCCAGACAGTGTCACACACAGTCCGGTAACAAGTTTCTGTGGCAACTCGAGCTGTCGTGTAGCAACACGTCGGATTGCACGCCTGTGTGGGGCAGCAACTGTATGACGGAACTCCACAGAGACCAGCGAAAGCGGTGGCTGGTAGCAAACAAATTGATAGCAAACCAGAACGAAACAGGATTGAGAACATGTCATCCTCCCAAGGCAGATTTCAATGTCCTGCAAGTCCGTTTGCAGCATGGGTATATAGAACGTCAAAACATACCCGGATATCAGTCAAGTTGGCTCGAACTTGTTACGTATCTGCGAGAAATTTCACAACACACGCCTTCAGCAAGTCCGGTCACGTAAATAGTGTAAAGCAGGAAAGATAGAGCGGCGCAGATTGCCCCCTTGATTGATCTCAACACACTGTGCGAAAAAACAACACGCACGCAGGATCCGAACCAATGGCACTCAAACGACCTCCACGCGACCAAAGGAAGGAATCAAAAAAGTAGAAAAGCGATGAACCAAAGACAGGAGGAATGAGAAATGAGAAAACAGCTGCACAACTCCTTTAATTGATGAAGAGACGTGAAACCAAAACGCGACGTGTCACACATCAGCAAAGCTCAGCTCAAACACGTCCTGTTGACTCGCCACCGACTGTCATTTGCCTGACAGAAATACGGCAACCAAACGAAACACCAAGCCAAAACGTTCGGTGACAGCTTTCTGAACCGACTTTTCCCTGCAACATTCACATTGTAAAAACGACAATCGCTTGACGTAGACCCAAGGATTCACTGAACTTTTCGTATCGACTTCCGGCAGTGTTCGTCAGCAAGGTGCCCGCTGGCCAGCCAGAAATGCCGGACGGTGACGATTTGGAGACAAATCTCCATAATGTGGTTGAGTGGCATCGCTGTTGCTATACTCAGTATTCAGCGAAACGAAAGAAGGAACGGGCTGCAGATTTGCAGTCAAATCGCTGAAACAAAGCGATTCAAAAAACGTTTCCAAGAGTCGTGCCCATTTTCGACCACATGTTTGAAATACACGACTTACTGCGGTTTTACAAAGTTCAATGAAATGTCTGAGATATTAAAACTCATCCCAGAACTGCCGATTGACAGTTGGTGGACCTATGCAATTGCTCTGATAGGTCTGGTTATTGCGATTACGTTGGCCATTCGTTTCGTATCGTCCACGACTGATGATATTGATCCTGTCGAAATCGATCGGCAGATGTTGTCTTCTGTGCGGGAATTAACCAGGACAGGTGAGATCACCGATGATGAATACCGATCGATCAAAGGACAACTTGTTGAACGACTCAAAACCAAAGAGGAAGAGCGGAAGAAAGCCGAGGAGGCAAAATCCTCCAAGTCACCTTCACTCTCTTTGTTAGACGAAATTCAACAACTGGATTAAACGAACCCTGCGATCCCCCAGAATCTCACCGACAGTGATTCTGATTTCGCAAAACCAAGCATTTCAAATTAGAACGAACCATCGACATTCGTATTCACGATGTCGGCGATTCTTACAAACAAGTCAGTTGGCAGGGAAGCCAACGGTGCTGGAGAGAAACACTCCCTGCTTTCTGAGCAGTCCAACGACAGAACATTTTGGCTTATTGCTCCAATAGCCAAGAAATGATCTTTCCGCCGGTTGCAAACACTCAAAGGAACGAAAATGCCATCAGGTAAAGAATTTGGTGCCGGTACAAAGCCGACTCAAGGCAAGCGGAATGCAAACTGTTCATTCTGTCGCAAAAGCTATCGTGAGGTCGGCCCACTGGTTGAAGGCCCAGAAGGCGTCTATATCTGCGGTGAATGCATCGAACTTTGCCAGTCGATCCTCGACCAAGAGCAACGTCGCCGTGGTTCAACAACCAAGCTGTTCAATAAAGTTCCTACTCCTAAAGAATTGGTTGCTGAACTCGATCAATACGTCATTGGCCAAGACCAAGCCAAAAAACTGCTGTCTGTTGCTGTCCACAGTCATTACAAACGACTCATCCATCAGCACGAAGCAGGCGATTCTGACGACGCCGTCGAAATCGAAAAGTCCAACATCTTACTGGTTGGCCCCACTGGCTGCGGTAAGACTCTACTGGCCAAAACATTGGCTCGAGTCCTGCAAGTTCCATTCGCAATCGGCGATGCAACCACGCTCACAGAAGCGGGCTATGTCGGTGAAGACGTCGAAAACCTCCTGCTGAAACTTTTGCATTCTGCTGACTTCGATATCGAAGCGGCTCAGCGAGGAATTATCTTCATCGACGAAATCGACAAGATTGGCAAGACCAGCCAAAACGTGTCGATTACACGAGACGTTTCTGGTGAAGGCGTGCAACAAGCACTGCTAAAAATGCTGGAAGGTACTGTCGCCAACGTACCTCCTCAAGGGGGACGCAAGCATCCAGAACAACAGTATATCCAACTCGACACCACCAACATTCTGTTTGTCTGTGGTGGAACATTCGTCGGACTGGAAGACATTGTTGCTCGACGACTGGGTAAAAAGGTCATCGGCTTCGGCAACAATTCTGCGACCGACGAAGAAGAAGTTCGCAACGAATTACTGTCACACGTCGATGTCGACGACATCATGGAATTTGGCTTGATCCCAGAACTGCTGGGACGACTTCCTGTCGTCGGCACGTTGACTCAGCTCAGCGAAGAAGCTCTCATCAATGTTCTGACCGAACCCAAGAATGCTTTGGTTCGTCAGTACACCAAGCTGTTTGAGATGGAAGATTGCGATCTTGAGTTCACCGACGGTGCTCTCAGCGAAATCGCTCGCCAAGCCAGACTTCGCAACACGGGAGCTCGAGGCCTTCGCAGTATCATGGAAAAAGCAATGTTCAAGATCATGTACGATCTGCCAGAACAGGAAAAAGGCCACAAGTTTGTTGTGACCGAAGAAATGGTTCGAGGCGGCAACTTGATCATGCCAGAAGATTCTGCAGCCGCCTAACCGCTTGCTCACTTGATCACCAGAGGCACATTCCGTCACAATCTGACGTAAGTGTCATCAAAAAACGACACCCGGCGACCTTCGCCGAGTGTCGTTTTTTTGTGTCCACTCACCAAACACGTACCTGTCATTTTTAGTCGGCCCAGTGATCACACACTGGATTGAAGTCAGCTGCTGAAAACACAGCCAAAAGAACGTCGCATGAACAAGCCCCGTGACTCCGCTGCTCGAAACTTTGCCATCACTGTTGTTCAGAAACTGGTGGATGCTGGACACACGGCTGTCTGGGCTGGAGGCTGCGTGCGCGATGAATTTCTGGGGCTGACTCCCAAAGACTACGACATCGCCACATCTGCGACTCCCGATCAAGTGATCGAATTATTCGGACGGCGTACGGTTCCTGTTGGAGTCAGCTTTGGAGTCGTCATGGTGTTAGGCCCATCAGCAGCCTGTGGCCAAATCGAAGTCGCCACATTCCGATCCGATGGACAATACCTCGACGGACGCCGCCCTGATTCCATCGAATTTTGTGGCCCAGAAGAAGACGCTCAACGTCGAGACTTCACGATCAACGGCATGTTCTTTGATCCGCTCACGCGGCAACTACTCGACTATGTCGAAGGTCAACAAGATCTTCAGCGAAAGGTGATTCGAGCCATCGGTGACCCAACCGCGCGATTTGAAGAAGACAAGCTTCGTATGTTGCGAGCCGTTCGATTTTCAGCAACCTTTGATTTCCCGCTGGAAGAAGCAACTGCCAATGCAATCCGAACCCTGAAAAACCAGTTACCACAGGTCAGCGTCGAACGAATCGCGGCTGAATTTCGTCGCATGCTGGCTCATCGATCTCGTACCACGGCAATTCAGTTACTGATTGAAACCGAACTGTTCGGCATTCTTTTTCCTGACGCAGATTCAATCACCCAGACCACCAGAATTCAAAGTCTTGTCGCCGAATTAAAGTGCCCTGCATTCGAACCATCCTTTGCCGTGCTGCTGCAAAACTTGTATCAGCCGAACAACGAGGAAGAACGCAAGCGGTGCCATCACGTACGAAAAGCCTGCAAAGCATGGAAACTGTCAAATACCGAAACCGAATGCATCTGCTGGATCCTACTGTCTGCTGATCAATGCCAACGCCAACCATCAATCCCACTGCACGTGATGAAACCCATCCTTGCCGATGAACGCCACCTGTTATTGATTGATTTCCTGACCGCATCCGCAAGCCATACAGAAAATCACACAGCGAAATCGTCAGCACAGCAGCTCGCGAAATACCGAGAACAGGCCGATCCTGACCTAATGAACCCGACTGCGTTGATTACCGGAAAGGACCTGTTTGATCTCGGAGCCAAAGCAGGGCCTCAATTTTCGACTCTGATTTCCGAAGTCAGACGATTACAACTAGACGAAATCATTGCCACTCAAGAAGAAGCGATTGCTTGGGTCAAAATACAACTGGAATCAGAAACCCCTAGCTCATAACACAGAGACTGACTCATCACACTGATACTACCTCAATCGCACATGGTACTAGCGCCACTGATCAACGATTTCATGAACTGTTTCTCCTTCCAGCACTTCGTACGCCAAAAGGTGATCCACAAGTGCACCAATGCCAGCCCAATGATTGTTCTGTGAGAGAACTTGGTGCAGTTCAATCGTCGTCTGTTCTAAAAACTGCAGCTTCTCCTGATTGCTTTTCAAAAAAGACACAGCCTGCCAAGCCATCTGCCAATCCAAAGACCACTCAGCCACACTGGCTGGATGGAAAGGATCGCCCCGATGAATCATTTCAGCGACAGGTCCAGCCAAAGCGACCAGAATTTCATTGCGCGCCATTTGCCGTTCAGAATACTGGTGAACTGACCACTGAATTTGCACGTCACCAAATCGCTTCGGACCATCATCAAAATCAGGGTCGATCGATAGGCTCAACACCTTGCCACCCAAATGCACGGCCATAAAGGCGTGCCCCGATTCATGCCAAGCAGTGATCTCCTGTTCGCTGCTCATGAATTGATCGGCCTGACAAATCGGTGGACCAAACCAAAGCCTGCCCACCTCGAATAAAATTCACCCCACAAAAATCTCGATCTTGGTCTCGGTTCCATTGAAGCGAAAACCTGAAACCAATCTTCTAAGCAGCCGCTCGTCTGTGGACCGGTTTTGCTGCGGCTGGTAAGTCAACCAAATCGTGAATCGATCCGAAAACAGGAACTGTTTCAGACGTCTGATCTGGAGACAACAAAGTTGCTCGAACACTGGATGTCGGTCCCAACATTGTTGAGATCACTCGTCCATTCACTGTACTGCCACTCACCATTTGCATGTGAAATCGTTGTACGATTCCTGCCAATGCGGTTCGAATTTCAACCATCGCCAAAGATGCACCAATACACATTCGAGGTCCCGCGCCAAAGGGCAGGTACTCATAGGCACTCGGACGAATATTTTGCCAACGCTCTGGGCGGAACACATCAGGATCTTCGAATAAGTCTGCTCGATGATGAGTCATAAATTGGCTAAAGATCACGGGAGTTCCCGCTGGAAGCTGAAGTGGCCCCAAAGCTGCTTTGTCTGTTGTGATTCGTTGAGAATACGACGACGCAGGCAAAACTCGCATACTTTCTTTAATCACCGCTTCTAAGTAGTCACAAGATGCCAATTCATCATAGGTTCCGGGGTCTCCCGTTGTTTTCGCCTTGAGTTCTTCGGCCAGCTTGGTCATCACGTCGGGATGCTGAGCCAACAAAAACAAGATCCAACTGAAGGTATGAGCGGTCGTTAAATGAGCAGCAGCAAACGTCAACGTGACATGCCCAATCAGTTTTTCATCACTGAATGCATCTTCGTTGTGTTGAGCCTTCAGCATCAAACTTAACACGTCAGGAGTCTTGGAAGCTCCTTTCGATTTGTGCTTTGAAAGGAGGTCCTGTACGTTTTCTTGCAGGTCATCGGCCATTTTCAACAGGTCGTCATAGCCTTCGGTCGCGTCACGATTTGATATCAGTGCTCCCATGCCCACTTCGTGATTCTTGCGTACCCAACAATCAATTCGGTTCCCCAGTTCAACTGCATAGGCACCGTCATTGATGCCAAATAATAACGCGCCCGTCATTTTCAACATGAAGTGAACCATGTCGGTGTTCAGGTCACGTTCTTGCCCAACTTCCCAGTCAGCCATCAAATCATTTGTCAGACGACAAACAGTGTCGTGATACTGAGGCAAAATGCTTTTTTTGAAGACATCCATCATTGCTCGACGACTGTCTCGATGCTCACCGCCATTCATGCTCAACAGGCCAGAAGTTACCTTTCGTTGAGCCGACCGACGACCACCTCGAAGAGCAAAAAACTGAGAATGGTAGAGGCTGGAATTTGTCAGCACTTCGCGATTGTATTCTGGAGAAAACACAAACGCGACTCGCTGACCGTTTTCTTCCAACACAGCAAGATCCGGAAATTCGGCCTGCAGACTTCTCATGCAAGCAATCGGACCTTTGGGAAAATCCAACAAGTTGCCTACTCGAATGGGCAATCGCCCACGATCAAAAGCAATGGATTCTATCGTCATCGCAGTCTTCCCTGACGGCTCAACTTCTATTTCGTAGGTAGCGAATTCTGAGGTGCATTCGGATCCATGAATACACATTGCTCGAAAAGTCGCAAAGAACCCTGAAAAGGTAACTGGTTTCCATCAAACCGACCAGATCGGTCCGGAAACTTCCTGCAGAATTGGCGGCTTCAAAGCAGATTTGCTGCCAACATCTCACAAAAGGCAGCATTTTCAGAGCCAATTCACCAAGCATTTAGAATACACAAGCTTCATTTGCGTTCTCAGCGGGTGATGTCATGATCCGCAGTCGTGTCTCCCGTCAAGCAAGCAACTGAAGCGGAAGCCACAAAAAATAGACCGTTTTCAAATCACATAACGAACGTGAAAGAGCTATTTGTGGACTGGGCGTTGTGCTTTCTTTTGGGCTTCCTTGTCGGTGGAATCCCATTTGGCTACCTGACAGGGCGGCTCATCCTCAAAGACGATATTCGCAACCACGGCAGCGGAAATACGGGAGCCACAAATGTTGGCCGAGTCATCGGATGGAAATGGGGCACCTTTGTTCTTCTTCTTGATGCATGCAAAGGTCTACTACCCACTTGGTTGGCAGCAAAATGGGCAACCGAAAATCTCACATCAGAATCAACCATCCACTTTTCCGTACTGGCAGGCATCGCCGCGATTGTGGGACACATGTACCCCGTTTATTTGAAACTGCGAGGCGGCAAAGGCGTCGCGACGGCTTTAGGAGTTGTCATTATTTTGGCCCCGAAAGCTCTTGCTGTCGCGTTCATGACATTCGTAATCATCGTCGCCACAACAAAGCTGGTTGCACTGGCATCGATGGTCGCAGCCGCAGCATTTTCTGTCACCTATTTTACGATGGCAGGCAGGCAAGCTTGGGAAACTGCCAACCTAAGTTTGACCGCCTTTAGCATTTTAATCCCCGGCTTAATCGTCTGGAGACACCGTTCGAATATTGCTCGCATGATATCTGGAAGCGAACCCGCGTTTTCGAAACCTGTGAGCAGCGACGAAAGACAACCGCCCAATTCCAATAGCGATCTGTAATCCGCCCAAGATTGGTTACCAATTCCATGAACCCGATCACTCCGCAACGACATCCGCTTCGCCCGCATTGCGTTTGACGTCTAAGAAATCTTGCAGCAAAATTTGAGCCGCCAGCTTATCCATGCGAGCCTTCCGTTGCTTGGCACTCATTTGAGCCTGCATCAACAGCGCGCCTGCTCGTGAACTACTGAAACGCTCATCCTGAAATGCAAGCGGCAATCCCGTCCACTTCATCACCAACTTTGCGTACTGCCGAACTTCGGTCGATTTCTTACTTTCGTCTCCGCTCATGTGCACAGGCAATCCCATCACCAAGCCAACCACCTCGTAGTCGTCGCACGCCTTCTTAAAGAACTGCCGGTCTGCTTCATGACTGGAACGATTGTAATTGTGCAAAGGGCTGCTTAAAGCTTGGCGAGAATCACTCACTGACACGCCCACCCGCTTGGTGCCAAAGTCAATTCCCAACAAACGTCCCTTCACAGGAAGGTCTTCGTCTGCAGAAAGATCAACTGGTTTCACATCCGTCATGGTTTCGTTTCTGTCTTATCTTCTTCATTCGAATCGGTGTCTGCTTCCAAATCAGTTGATTCAACACGTTCTGAATCAGCCTGATTATCGTCGATCGCGACCTCCGCTTTTTCCGCCAGAATTTCAATCGGTAACTGAATGGCTGTTTGAGTCTTCAAATCGACCTTCAGAATACGATGATGATTGGTATCTGCAAGATATGCAAACTGGTCTGTCGCAGTAATATCTGCAGGTTCAGCCAACGCGGGAGGATTGAATGTCGCCGGAACAGGTTCTCGGCCAAACCAAGTGGACGCCTGAAGCGATGGAAGGGAAATCGACTTGATTTTGTGGTTGTACGAATCAGCCACCAACAAGCCTCCCGAAACCACGGTCACAGCCAACGGATGCTGCAACCGAATATCAGAGCCTGCTGCATCAACATCTCCAAATTCAAACAAAGATTGCCTTCGAGCCAAACCTGATGTTCCTGCAATCGTGGTCACAAAACCAGAACTCAAATCAATCCGCCGAATGGCCGATCCTGCACTATCGGCGACAAAGAGGTATGCCGCATCTTGGCTCACAGACAGGTCGGATGGTTGAGCAAAAGCGGCTGCCTGACGACTCCCGTTCACCACGTCTTCGGCACCATTTCCCGCAAACACACCGACTTGGTCGGAGCCCATTTCGTGTGACCAAATTTGGTGACACCCGGCCATGGCAATATACATTTGCTCTGAAGACACCACCAAATCCCAAGGGCTATTTAACTTCGCTTGATCCAGTGAACCACCCACAGCACCGTAATCAGCTTGAACTCCCGTGCCAACCAAAGTTGTCACTGTGTTCGCTTCCAAGTCAACCACTCGAATGGCATGGTTGTCAGTGTCCGCCACGTACAAACGCTTTTTGACCAGTGCCATTCCTTGAGGACGATTAAATTGAGCTGTTTCCAAATCACCGTCTTGAAAGCCCTGACTTCCAGCACCAATCGTCATCTGAAACTTGCCATCTAAGTCGCAAACCACCAAGCGATGATGACTGCTGTCCGAAATAAAGATCCGCTTCGAATCTTCATCAACGAACACCTTGCCCGGATAATGCAACGCTTTCGGGTTGGGCGCAACCACGGACTTTTGAAAACGAACCGAAGCTTCGTTTAATGTTCCTTTCTGGCGGTGATATTTGACCATCTGAAAAATCAGGCGATCAAATAAAGCTCGATTGCCTTCACCTGGCTGACTCCCGACCAGCCTTCCTTCGGGATCGATCAACACCAATGTCGGCCACGATCGAATCCCAAACTGCTTCCACAAAACTCGTTCGTGATCATTAACCACCGGATGATCAATTTCATAACGACCAATGGCCTGCTGAATCTGCTGACCATCTTTTTCGTTTTTAAACTTCGCACTGTGAACCCCGATCACCACAAGCTGGTCGCCGTACTTCTGTTCCAAGTACTTCAAATCTGGAAGCACGTGCATGCAATGAACACTGCTGTACGTCCAAAAATTCAAAACAACGACTTTGCCCTTCAAATCTGCAAAACGAATCGACTGGTCAGTGTTAACCCATTCCGTACGGTCACCAAAAAGACTTGGCTTGATCGTCGTTGCGTTTGGAAATGGATTCAGAAGTGCGAAATTTACAGGCTGCTGACCTGTCGCTTGATCATCATCAACAGTGTTTTGCCCATTGGAATCTTGAGCAACACAATTTGACTTTACTGCTGTTAACGCACACAGCAGTACGATTGCCAACCATCCGCGTATAGGATTTGTCATGCGTGTTCCACCTGACTCGACGGTACGAAATCATGAGTACCAGGCACGGAGCCTGAGAATGAATTCATCTCGCAGATCCTCAAGGTCTTAAAAGATCAGCTCGCAGAAACAGCAACTCCAAGATTTCGCAGAGCTTGTCGAGTCTTATCTGTGGTTGTATAGATCTCCGCATGCAAACCCAGATCTCGCCCTTTCAATACGTATGCTTCGATGTCGTCTGTGTAAAAACACTGTTCTGGCAAACATCCAGCTCGTTCAATCGCATCCAAGTAGATGCTTTCATCCGGCTTTAAAGCTCCCACATGAAAGCTGGTCGTCATATCGTCGAAAGCATCCAAGATGGAAAATTGATCTCGAATAAAGTTGAAGTGATTGGCGCTGGTATTGGACAGCAACACTAACTTCAACGACTGCTTCTTCAGTTCATCAATGAGCGACACCATCGATTCATTCAGTTCAAAAATATCGGCGATTGCTGTCAAAAATTGAGACCGTCCGACAGTCGTTTTAGAAAGAACTTGGAACTGTTGATGCAATTCTTCTTCGGTGATTTGCCCACATTCAATCTGAAACAGTAAGCCATCTTGAATCAGAATTTTTTGAACGAGTTCAAAAGAGGCACCGGATACCTTCGCCACGTTCTCACACATCCGCTCGTGACTAAAGTAAACCAGCACATTGCCCATATCGAAAAGACAGGCTTTGATTGCCATTTGTGAATTCCTATTCCAAACCAGTCAACTGATTCCAGTTCAACGACCCAATTCAACGCCCCTATTCGGGCAGACACAGCGCACGAACGCGCCTTGCTTTAACGCCGCTACTTAACAACGCTACTTAACAATCGTGCCTTCTGTTGGACTGGACGCAGTTGCATACAGCTTCTTGGGAATCCGTCCTGCCGTAAACGCCTTGCGTCCTGCACGGCACGCCAACTTCATGGCATCCGCCATCACATCAGGGCGATCTGCACTCGCGATTGCAGTGTTCAGTAACACTCCGTCACACCCCAATTCCATCGCAAACGCAACATCGCTGGCCGTGCCGACTCCCGCGTCCACAATCACTGGATAGTTCGGGTCATCTTCTTTCAGATATTCCATGCAGATTTTGATGTTGTTTGGATTCAGAATACCTTGCCCGCTACCAATCGGACTTCCCGCAGGCATCACGCTGGCAGCTCCAGCATCCTTTAATCGCTTCGCCAAAATGGGGTCATCCGACGAATAGCACAGCACCTGAAATCCATCGTCTACCAATTGTCGACAGGCCTCCAACGTGGCCACCGGATCGGGCAGCAAAGTCTTCGTGTCTCCAAGAGCTTCCAGCTTCACCCAATCAGAACCTGAATTTTCTAGCCCACGCAAAATTTCTCGCCCCAACCGAGCCACTCGAACCGCATCTTCTGCACTGAAGCAGCCAGCAGTATTGGGCAAGATCGTGTATTTATTCAGGTCGATGAAATCCAAAATATTGCGACCGTCGGCGTCAACCAAACGTTCTCGACGAACAGCCACGGTAATGACATCTGCACCACTTATTTCCAGACACTGTTGCATCTGCTCAAACGATGCATACTTTCCTGTACCGACAATCAGTCGAGACTTCAAAGTATGAGTACCAATGGTGACTTGATTGTCGTCTGTATTTAAAAGATCGCTCATGGTTTTCTTCGCACGGGCACGTTGACATCGGCATCCGAGAACCGAGATCAAACACTGTCGGAAATTCAAAAAGTGGAACACACCCACTATACCAAATCCATCAGCCAGCGTCCTGCCATCTCGACCATCAAGCCAACAACAATCAAAGGTGCGAATTCAAACCACACATCGACGCAAATCACTGCAAATCACGAAATCTTAGACTGGTAGGTCAGCAGATGCGTCACTGGTGTTTTCAGCAGAATTTAGGGCGCGTTCGAAGCCGCTCACTCACGCACCATGTCGACAGACAAAAGGGCGGAGAAAGCAGACCCTGACGGCAACGACCCACTTGACGCCTACGCACTGAGCAGAAGTCAGCGGCATTCTTCGCAAAAATTTGCTAGCCACCGCCAACCAAAGTCACCACTTCAATTTGATCCCCATCCTGAATGACGCAATCAGCGTGCTGCTCGCGAGGCACAAGCTTTTGATTCTGTTCCACTGCGCAATAGCGGTTATTGATTTGCAGATCGTTCAGCAAATCAGTCAGAGTCCAGTCGGCAGGAATTTCTCGAGATTCCCCATTAAGCGTGATTGTGAGCATCACTGAATTGTAACGGAAGGCACTTTAATTGGCAGGCACTTCAACTGGCAGGCCCAGAGAAATTGGCAGACCCAGATACTGATTTTGAAAATTCAAACCACCAACGCTCACCCGTCACCGTACGACCTGCTTATTGAATCAGCAGAGTTGGCCAAACAAGGCATGACCATCGAATGAACAAAAAAGGCCGACGCATTTCTGCGTCGGCCTTCTCAACTTTTTTGACTGAACAACCACGAAAAAAGTGGTTGAAGCATCAGTCTTTTTCTAACGACCGAATCGGCTTAGTACATTTCTTCGTCGTGATCGTGGCCGCCCTTGCTGTCTGCTTTTGGAGCATCAGCAATCAAGGCATCACTTGTTAACAACAGAGTCGAAACGCTTGCCGCGTTTTGCAAAGCTGTACGAGTTACCTTTGTTGGGTCGATCACACCAGCTTTGACCATATCTTCGTACTTGTTGGTTGCTGCGTTGAAACCACTGTTTCCTTCCGCATTACCAACTCGTTCGCAAACAACAGCACCATCGATGCCAGCGTTACTTGCAATTTGAGTCAATGGAGCTTTGCAGGCTCGAACAATGATGTCGAAGCCCACTTTTTCGTCGTGAGAAATCTTACCAGGCTTTACTGAATTTGAAGCGCGAAGCAAGGCCACTCCACCACCAGGCAGAATTCCTTCTTCAACGGCAGCACGAGTCGCATGCAATGCATCTTCAACCCGAGCCTTCTTTTCCTTCATTTCAGATTCCGTTGCTGCTCCAACATTTACCTGAGCAACTCCACCAGCAAGCTTGGCGATTCGTTCTTCCAGCTTTTCACGATCGTAGTCGCTGCTGCTGTTTTCCATCTCGCGACGAATCTGTTCGATTCGAGCTGTGATGTCGGCCTTCTTGCCGCCACCTTCAATGACGGTACAGTTATCTTTGTCAATCACCAGCTTCTTAGCTGTTCCAAGATCCGCCAGTTCAATGCTATCTAGCTTGATACCCAAATCATCAAAGATCGCCTGACCACCAACCATGATGGCGATGTCTTGCAGCATGGCCTTACGGCGATCGCCGTATCCAGGAGCCTTAACAGCAGCAATCTTGAATGTGCCACGCAGTTTGTTGATTACCAAAGTTGCAAGAGCTTCGCCTTCAACGTCTTCAGCAATGATCAGCAACGGCTTGCCGCTGTTGACAACCTTTTCCAACACAGGAACCAAGTCCTTGATGTTGCTGATCTTCTTTTCGTGAATCAGGATGTAGGCGTCATCGAAAGCACATTCCATGCTTTCATTATCTGTTGCGAAGTAGGGCGACAGGTATCCGCGATCGAATTGCAGACCTTCAACCACGTCGAAGTTGGTTTCAAGGCTCTTGCCTTCTTCAACAGTGATAACTCCGTCTTTTCCAACCGCATCCATCGCATCAGACAAAATCTGGCCGATTTCTGGATCGTTATTGGCAGCAACAGTACCGACTTGAGCAATCGCTTTGCGAGTCCGACATTCGGTGGCCATAGAATGCAACTGAGCAGTGATGACTTCAACTGCTTTGTCCATACCACGCTTCATTTCAAGCGGGCTGACTCCAGCAACAACAGCCTTCAGACCTTCTTTGTAAATCGCTTCTGCCATCACAGTCGCGGTGGTGGTTCCGTCACCGGCGACGTCAGATGTTTTGCTGGCGACTTCTCGAACCATTCGAGCACCCATGTCTTCGAACTTGTCTGTCAGTTCGACTTCACGAGCAACAGTCACACCGTCTTTTGTGACGGTAGGTGAGCCAAAGCTTTTTTCAATGATGACGTTGCGACCACGTGGTCCCAAAGTCACTTTGACTGCTCGAGCTAGCTTTGAAACTCCGCGACGCATCGCTTCTTGAGCTTCTTGATCGAAGGCAATAATTTTTGCCATGAGAAATATACTCCACAAGTGTGTTTGATTGTTGGAAACCAGCTGTCGTGTTCAATTGCAGTGCAGTACAGGGACAGAAAACGTCGTCATGCAGCACTCACAATCCGACCGGCTTGTTTCAATTTGAGATCCACAAATATTGTGAGACTCAAAAAATTTGAAACGCCTATCGAAGGTGTTTCAGACGACTTTACAAAGTCGCCATGATGTCGCTTTCGCGAAGCAGCAAGTATTCGTCGTTGCCAATTGTGATTTCATCACCGGCATACGAACTGAAGATGACCTTGTCGCCTTCTTTAACCGTCAGAGCAACTTTTTCGCCCTTGTCGTTAAAGTGACCGTCGCCCACAGCAATGACTTCGCCCTGCTGAGGCTTGCTTTGAGCCGCGTCAGGCAGAACGATTCCGCCAGCCGTGACTTCTTCTGCTTCGGCTCGCTTCAAAACAACGCGATCGTTCAGAGGTACAATTCGAGTACCGCCTGTTGAAGCTTTTTTAGCCATGATCTACTCCCTAAACCTGTGTGACCTACCCTTGACCGCAGCCTTAACTGCTGACCGCTTGAGATCACGGAACCACAAATTTGCCGACGTACGGCAATCCACTGAAACCACATTCACGTACCGAACTTACGAACCGGCAGTTTTGGCAGCTCAGCTACACGCAGAGCCAACACAGCGATTTACGTTCCCGAACAAACACAAATCACAAAACATACTGAAAACAAACAACTTACGGCGAACTGAAACACAAAACTGGCGAAGCAGCTGCCGAATTGACGCGACCTGCAATGCCAGAAAGCCCCACGAATTTCACACGCCAGAAGAAATCAGCTCAAAACGAACTGCCAACAACAAGGTGACCAACTCCGCCCAGAAGTTCAGCCGCACGACTGCAGCCATGAAAACTCCTGAGGGATTCCATCAACGAGAAACTCCCCACAGGTGACATGGGTTCGCCTGATCACAGCCAATCTTTGCTCGGAAAAATTCGAGCCGGAAAAATCCGAACCCCCGGCAAGATAATTGGGCAGCTGAAGCATGGGCACTTCAGATTCGAGGGGCATGCCTGTTGTGCTGACATCGTTTGAAATTGACACGATCCTGAAAAAAACCAAATGAAACGATCGAGCACCCCATGCCCATTGCTTTAAGGAATGACAATGCAGTCACTGAATTTGATCGCCGGGAGTCTGCTTTTCGCAGCTGCGATTTCCATTACGATAATGGTGCCACCAGAACCTCAAACCGTTGATGATCCTTGGTTTCAAAGTGCCGTGCTAGAAAACACTCGTCCTGTTGTTGTTAAGTTTGGAGCAGACTGGTGTCCACCGTGTCGAGCAATGGATGCTGCCCTTGCCAAAGTCAAAGGCAGCTTCCCACAGGCTCGCTTTGTCACCATCAACGTTACTCAAAAGCCAAAACTTTTTCGAGCGTTTCAAAGCGGATCCGGAATTCCACAAATCGTCATTTTTAAAGATGGTCTCGTGACCGCCAGAACAAGAGGTTTTCCCGGCGATGCCGCACTCACGTCGTGGCTGCAAAACGGCCTTTGATTCCTGCTGAAATTCCGTTAGATCATAATTCTGTCCGCTGCAAGTTTGGAGCGAACCCAAACCCGTCCGGATCGGCGGAACCAATCTTCATCGACAAATAATTCCAGATGGCTCGCAACCAACATGACCGAGAAGACTTGATCGCAGAAGCGACCGCTTTGATCGACAGGATTGAATTGCAAACGCGAAACGAAGCGGGCGGTGACCACGACATCGTCTTCGCCGGATTTCGCAAAAACGGATTCCTCAGCATCTACTTCGACCAAGATCTGCACTACCAATTCGACCATGAC
>CAYTUE010000073.1:15669-20331 GCA_964441085.1 uncultured Planctomycetaceae bacterium | reverse complement strand
TCACTTTCCGATGCAAAAGTTGCTGAAGATGTGATCCAAAATATCGTCTGTATACACCTCACCTAAAATTGTACTTAACTGCTGCAATGCATCTCGCAGTTCCAGCGAAATGATTTCATCGCCAGCATCGGCGTTGGCTGCTTGGGATGCCGACTGCAAACTTCGAATGGTCCGCTTTAAACTGTCTCGACATCGCACGGCAGTGGATCCTAACAGTTCACTCTTGGTCGATTGTTGCTGCTGCAACGTTTCATAAATGGCCTGCAAAATTGTTTCCACAGACCGAACCGAAACCGTCTGCGAAATTTGATCCGTTGGAAAGGAGACGCGCACTGCGATTTCGCCTGCGTCAAATTGATCATGCTCTGTGCTTGGCTTGAGGTCGCAACGTGTCATCACGTCTAATACCGGGACAGAATTCTGGCTGACTTCATCTCGCAATTTTTGGTTAACGACTTGGTCGGCAACAGTCAGGTCGGCTGCTTGGCACCAAACCACAAGATCGCATTCCTTGATCGTTACGCGACGTAGGTTTTGAGCCTGCTGCATCATGTTGTCGTTGGCGAATTCCCAACCTGCCGTGTCGATGATTTCCACCGACAATTTCCCAGAATCGATCGTCACGGAAAGGTAGTCTCGAGTCGTTCCGGCGACGTCAGAAACGATCGCTTTGGGTTCACCCGCGAGTGCGTTAAACAGAGTACTCTTTCCGGCGTTCGGAAGTCCGGCGAACACGACTTTCAAATTACGACCAGAAGGCAGCCTGTGTTCCGACTGATCATCAAGGTTCGTCAGTAAAACCATGCAGTGCTGTAATCGCTCTGACAGAACGGTCTTCGATACGAATTCGATATCTTCTTCCACGAAGTCTAATCCCGCCTCTAAATCTCCGAGAAGACTCAGAATGGAATCTCTCACAGATCGCAAGGATTCGGTGACAGCTCCACCAAGTTGAGTCAAAGCGGTTTCCAGTTCCTGATGATCGGCAGCATCGATGACTCCTAAAACCGCTTCGGCTTGCACCAAATCGATCCGTCCAGTCAGAAAGGCTCGTAGAGTAAATTCGCCTCGATTGGCGGCTCGCACGTCAAGCTGAAAAATTCGTTCTAAGACGGCGTCCATTAAAGGCGCCGATCCCAACATGTGGATTTCAGCCATTGGCTGACCGGTGAAGCTCTTGGATGTTGGCCACCACATCAACGTAACGGGAAGATCGGAAGACAGCGCGGGAAGCCGTAATTTTGTGACCAGTCTGACAGCATGGGTTGCTTGGCGAATGGTCTGCCGGTCTGAATTCGCGATCGGCAACAAATCTTGAATGGCTTTGCCAGTTGCTGCACCCGTGATTCGAATAATGCCACGTTCAGCCGGTCCGGCAGCAGAAGCGATGGCAGCAATGGTGTCGTTCAGAGTCACGTTCATAGAATTCGGCAAAGCGAACAGGGCAACAGTTATGGGGCATGCGGCGTAAGTCGCACAGTGTAGCGAAGCTGGTTCAAGAACACCGTTCATGTACCGCTTCCGAATTCATGAATTGTGCGGAACAGGAGGCACGGCATTAGAATTGCCGACCACGGCAAAAGTGGTAGTGAGACGCCAATGGCATTGGAAGCGATTTTTTAGGAAAACCACGGATCTGTCCGATTGTTGAAAGCGCGGATTTCGTTGTGTTGGTGATTTGCGTTGCTGGCTTATACTGTAAAGCAATGACTCACATTTGAAGTCGAAATCAGGATATCACGCAGACGGAAACTTCACCTTGCCCATTCAACTTGTACGTCCAGATGTCGCCGACATGGTTTTAAGAACCTTGGAGCGTCCGGTGCATCCTGAGTTATTTGAAGCATCTGCACAGTCTATCCTGCATTTTTCGGGACGGCGAGCCAAATTGCACATCGGGCGGACGGGGCACATGTTGGAATTTCACGATTCCAACTGCACAGTGACAGAAGTTGTCGCAACCAAACACGAAGAATTTCCTGAACACGGGCGAGTCGTCGACCGTCGCTTAATTGGCTATCGAACCCATCAACTGGACCTGCCGTTCGTGCGGTATCACTGTAGCTATCAGCTGGAACATGTGCCTCTGGATGTGTATTTGCAATTGCATCGAGAATTCGAAATGGACGCAGCAAATTCTACGCTTTCCTATGCGTTTCCCGGCTCGTCTGCTCAAAGCCCCACCTGCCTGAGTTTCCTAAAATGCGACATCCTGCAAGAAGGGCTGGTTGTTCATGCATTTCACACGTTTCCGGACAACGCCGCAATTTTAAGAACTCAAACCCTGTTCGAAATTCTCGAACCCAGCTGACCGTTTCGGTAAGGATCGTCCATCTTCCTTGCTGTTTTGTCACCTGCTGCCCTTTCGCCGGATTGTTAACAAACGGCGAAGAAGTCTCTGTTTTTGCCCGGAATTCTGCGGATCTCCTCAACGTCGCTGATGGATTTCATGACATGTCCTGTGAAATCGGGATGTGGCAATATCTGCCATGCGATGGCCTTGGGAATGCAGCTATTAAAAACCGGAAAAACAGCTCGAAAACCACTGTACCTTGAACCCGCATTGGCCCTCGTTACGATTCCAAACTGACGCGGAAAGGAAAGAATTTTCGCAATCAAAGGTCTCGAAGTAAAAGCGGATGTAGAGAAATCGGGTCATGGTGTCACAGGCAGTTTGCTGTCGTTTGCCAACCAAATCTTGATGAATCTCTGTTTCTGCCGTTTGTTGTTTTCCAACCGTTGATGGTTTGTTTTCAGCAGTTCTTTTGAGACAACGATGGCAGGCGAAGTTAAGTGTCTTCTTTTTGTTTGGACCACGGAAATTCGCCGTTAGCTGCTATCACGGAACAAAGCTGTTGGAAAAAGTTGTTGGAAGTCGGTTTCTTGTTCACCAAGGGGCTGTCGAACCAATCGGACATTCGAGTCATTTTCGCATCGCGAAGTAAATTAGGAGTTATGAATCATGGCAGTAAAAGTTGGTATCAACGGATTTGGACGTATTGGTCGAATCACATTCCGAGCACTCGCAGCTCGCCCAGAAGAATTCGACGTTGTCGGTATCAACGATCTGGGTGACCCAGGCGATCTCGCCAACCTGCTGAAATACGACAGTGTCCACGGACGCTTTGACGGCACCGTTGAATCAGACGGCAAGAATCTCATCGTAAACGGCAAGACCATCAAGGTTTGTGCTGAACGAGATCCCGGAAACCTGCCTTGGTCTGAATGGGGCGTTGATGTCGCCTTGGAAGCCACTGGATTCTTCACAAGCCGAGCCAAAGATGGCAAGCCTGGCTTTGATTCTCACCTGACAGCCGGAGCTAAAAAAGTTGTCATTTCTGCTCCTGCCAAAGAACCAGATCTGACAGTTGTTTTGGGAGTCAACGACAACCAAATCACAGCAGATCACAAGTGCATTTCAAACGCCAGTTGCACAACAAACTGCTTGGCTCCAATGGTTAAAGTTCTGAACGATAAGTTTGGTCTGGAACACGGTTTGATGACCACCGTTCATGCCTACACAAACGATCAGAAAGTTGCCGACCAGCTTCACAGCGATCCTCGCCGTGCTCGAGCTGCCGCAATCAACATCATTCCAACATCAACAGGTGCTGCTAAAGCTGTTGGCTTGGTTCTTCCAGAAGTTGCTGGCAAGCTCACCGGCTACGCTTTGCGAGTTCCAGTACCAACGGGGAGTGCAACCGACCTGACTGCTGTCTTGAAGACAGAAGTAACTGCTGAAGACGTGAACAACGCCATGAAGGCTGCCTCAGAAGGCGAATTCAAAGGCGTCATGGAATACACAACAGACCCAATCGTGAGCAGCGACATTGTCGGCAACACTCACAGCAACATCTTTGACGGTTCATTCACAAACGTTGTGGGTGGCACCATGGTCAAAGTGCTGGGCTGGTACGATAACGAGTATGGTTATTCAAGCCGAACTTGTGACCTGATCAAAAAATTGGCTTCTCTGTAAGTCAACAATTAAAATGAGTGCCCTGTCAGTGAGGGCCTGATTCAAAATTGCAAAGAGCTCGATGGTGATCCCATCGAGCTCTTTCGCATTCATCAGTTCCTACTATGCCAAACAACAACACAAACACACCAGATGTGTTCAGGCACACATCATCAGGACGAATTGGCAAGTTGGCCGAAACCAGAGACTGATTGCCCAGAATTTGCTTCGGTTCCCTGTCTCTGCGTCAGTATGCTAAACTTGTGACGTCAGATGTTTTGAGAATCACTGTTCTTGGGTGCTCCTATGGCTGCCTTGTCGATCCCATGCCCGAAATGCCAGTCGAAGCTGAAGATCCCCAATCACACACTGTTAGGGAAAAAGGCGAAGTGTCCAAAGTGTGAACACCGCTTTGTGCTTCAAAAGCCAGAAGCTTCAGAACCAGATGAAGTCCAACTGCAGTTGGCCAGTACGGTCGCGGTGACCTCTCAACCTGTGAACCCAGATATTCCCCTTGGTCTAGAACCCGTTTGGGTGCCTGACCCGCCTGCTATTCCCGCTCGCGTGACACCTGCTCCCGTGCCACCTGCTCGTGTAAAAGCCGTTCCGCCTGTGCCCCCGCCAGTTGTCAGTGAACCGACTGCTGCGACACCCGTTGTTTCACCACAAGCTCAGCAGCCACAAAGTCAACAGGCGGCGATTCA
>CAYTUE010000073.1:12896-15569 GCA_964441085.1 uncultured Planctomycetaceae bacterium | reverse complement strand
GGCTCAGCCTCCCTTGCAAACCAATGCACTTCCAGAGGTGACTGCACCAGCGCAAACGGAAGCGGCTTCATTCTTTCCAAGCGACATTGCAGATCACGAAGTTTCAGCCAACCCATTTGCCTTCGTCGACGAAATGGCTTCTTCGCCAACCGCAGATGCCGTTCAGGAGCATGATTCAGTAACGATTGATTCAAACGCAACGGCTTCGCGATCGGTAGAACCAATTCAAACTGGCAAAAAGAAATCGAGTTCCAAGCAGGCTCGTTCGAAATCAGCATCTTCCAAAGCGGCTGTCGCACCTGCCCCCGAAGCAGATCAAGCGAACCCGTCTGATGCCAAAGTTGCTAAGCAGAAGTCAGCCAAAGGTCGTCGAAGTGGGCCACGTCGTGGACGACAAAATCAGACACCCGTATTGATGATCTCCATTGGTAGTGTGCTTTTTGCGGCGGCAGCGTTTGGGCTGTGGTGGCAGCAAAAGCAAAACACGAATACGCCGGTCGTTAAAAAACAACCTGCCGTCAATCAAGGTTGGGAAGAAAAAAAGAAGGAACTGGCTGCAGACAATGTTGCCGCAGTACAGCTGAGTCCAACCAGTGGCGAGCCCATTCCGGTTCAGTACATGCCATTTACTCCTCATCTGATTTGCCATTTACGCCCGGCTCAACTGTGGGCCAATCAGTCCTTGCACAAAGAATTCATTGCCACGTGCGGACATCTGGGGGAATGGCTTGGTGGCAGCATTTCAGAAATCACTCGCTTCGAACCTCAGGAAATCGAAGAGCTAACGTTTGCGGTTAATTTTGGGCCGCGCACCACACCGCCTCAAATTGCCGCTGTTGTGCGGCTTGTTTCCGAACAACGACCGTCGGATCTGCAACTTAATCGATTTCAAGGTTCCGTCCGTCCCGATTTATCAACAACGATTTACGAAACCGATCAGTACAGCTACATGCCGATCAACAGTAAGACGTTTGTGGTGGGGCCTGTCACAATGTCAGATTCGTTAGCGGAAGCGAAAACGTATGGCGAAATACCACCCGTTGATCTGGAAAAACTACTGAAGCACACCGACCGATCTCGCCAGCTGACCTTGGCTTTTGATCTGGTCAACATTGATACTCACCGGCAATTTATCTTTGCAGACCAGATGCAGGATCTTGCAGATCGCATCGTGCTGTGGTTCGGAAACGAAATTAAAACGGTCAGCTTGAGTCTGCATTTAAGTCAGCAGGAATTCTTTGTGGAAACCATGTTGGCTCCCTCTGCTGGCCATAGTGCGCTCAGCGTGCAACGAACAATGCAGGGACGGCTGGAAAAGCTTCCCGAAGATCTTGTGATCGCGACTCGAAAGATGAAACCAACTGTTGAGGGTTACCGAAAGATGATCGGTCGTTTTCCAGCAATGATGCGAGCCACCGCGTTGGGGACAACGGCCAACGTTGATTCTGGTTTGACGCGACTGGTCACCTATCTTCCAGCGAAAGCTGCTCCGAACTTGGCAGCAGCGTCGCTGTTCACTTGGGACCAATCGGCGGTCACTGATTTTTCTCAAGCCCCTGTGGTTGTTTCCAAGCAACCGACTTTGCCAGAAACAATGGCCGGGCGTTTGCAACTGCCAGTGCTGGTCGATTTTCGTCGCATGCCGTTACAGGAAGCCTTCGCCTATATCGCCGACGAAATGAAGGTCGAAGTTGTGATCAATGGAGACGCACTGAAGCTGTCGGGGATGACTCAAAACATGGCTCAAAACATCAATCTCGGAGAAGTGCGGGCGATCGAAGCCATTGATGCCATCGTTAGCAACCCCGACTACAAGGGCTTACTCGTGATTGTGGTTGATGAGCAGCAAAAGCGAATTCAAGTAACCACTCGCCCCGTCGCCACAGAAGCTGGCCTCACCATCTACGACACGAAAAAGTAGACACAGATCCGGTCTTTCTGCAGGCTGAGCTTCCCACCCTGTTCGATCGTGATCGAAAGACCATTTTGCTGAGTCAGGCTTCAGGCTGCGTTCAATGTTCTCGAACGGCTGAAAATCGTCTGATTCCGTGAAACGCACGGGATAAAGTGAAGTCGATTGGACGATTGTGGTGAAGTTGATGCGAACGAGGGAAATCAGTCGTTTTTTGACTTTTTACCCAGCTCAGACCGTGAATGAGTAAAAATGCAGTGTTTTTGGGCTTCGGATATCTGAAAAACGCTGATTCGTTCAGGGAGAAGGCATTGCATAACCAGCTGATACAAGTAGACTTCGGCGGTCGCAGAGACGGTCTGCGCTGCGTTTTCGTCACAGAAATTCTGTGTGCGGTCTTTTTTATTGATTCAAACAGTCCAAATCAGGAGAGTTGTTGGTGGTAAAGTTGCGTCTGCGTGACGGAGAGAATGTGAACGATGCTGTTCGACGATTCCGTAAACTTGTCGAGCACGCTGGTATCAAGCGTGAAATGCGAAAACGAGAATACTACGAAAAGCCCAGCGATGAGCGTCGTCGTACAAAACGCCGCACCGAAATGCGAGTGCGAAGCTCACAACGCCAGCCACAAATTGGCGGCTAACGCAAATTCGATTGCCTTGAACTTGAACAGCAAATCGCTGGTCTTGTTCGGCAAAGCCTTGATGGCAAAGCCTTGATGGCGAAGCCTTGATAGTACATCGTTGATTCCATTTCTTGCT
>CAYTUE010000073.1:5505-12796 GCA_964441085.1 uncultured Planctomycetaceae bacterium | reverse complement strand
GGCAAAGCCTTGATGGCGAAGCCTTGATAGTACATCGTTGATTCCATTTCTTGCTCCATCTGGATAGCGGGATGACGGCGAAGCACTTCGTCCGTTTCGGAATCATCCGAAGGCTAAAACACAGGATTGACAACAAGAACCTCACTCGATGATGTTTGAGTGTTGGTTTTTGCTGCCAATCCTGTTTCGCGCGCCGTTTTTACATTGAAACCGTTTGATCTTGAAACCGTTTTACATTGAATACGTCAGTAACAGCGTTTGTTGCTAACGTTCGTTAATCGCGAGTCCCATGTTGCGACCTCAGCTTGGTTATAAGTTCAACGTGAATTTGCCCTGTGCTTAAATACTCTGTGCTCAGGCATTCTGTGCTCAAGTACGCTGATCGCCAGAACTCTCTACCTTGTGTGCATCCGCTCAGTCTTTTGAGACTGAGTTGTGCAAGTCCCTGGAATACCTCGCAAATTCTCCCCTTGAATTGAAATTTCGCCCACTCGGTTCGATACTCATAACATATCGCTGCAAACGATCCGGCTATCGGTTCGCGCAGTTTGAAGGTGGTGCGTGGTTTCGCAGGCTCAGTACCACTGAAATTCGGAAAACGGCCTGTTGGAGAAGATAATGACTGTGGCTACGGAATTCCCAATCCCGCTGAATGAATACAAGGTTGTCGCTCTGGATCCAACGAATCCAAAGCTCACCGATGAACAGCGAGAACAACTGAAAGCCAACATTCAGTTGTGCCGTGATGCCATCATCTTCTTTACCGCGATTGCAGATGCGAAGGGACTTGGAGGGCACACAGGTGGTCCCTACGACACAGTCCCTGAAACTTTAATCATGCATGGGTTTATGCATGGCACCAACTGTGATGTGTTGCCAATTTTCTTTGACGAAGCGGGCCATCGTGTGGCCACTCAGTATTTGATGGCCGTTCTGGAAGGCGAACTGCCTCTCGAAAAGCTCTTTCACTACCGCGAATACCTGTCACACCTGCCTGGACATCCAGAAAAAGGTTTTACTCCGGGAGTCAAATTTAGTTCGGGACGCTTAGGACACATGTGGCCCTTCGTGAACGGAGTTGCCATTGCCAACCCAAATCAAACGGTCTTTATGCTGGGTTCCGATGGATCTCAAATGGAAGGCAACGATGCCGAAGCAGCTCGCCTTGCAGTTGCTCAGGGCCTAAACGTCAAGCTGTTGATTGACGACAATGACGTGACGATTGCAGGTCATCCATCAGATTACTTGCCCGGCTTCAGCACCGCCAAGACCTTGGAAGGTCATGGCTTGAAGGTCGATATCGGAGACGGCGAAGACTTAGATTCGTTGTATGCTCGAATGTGCGAAGCGGTCACAACAGACGGCCCGATTGCGTTAATCAACCGTCGAAAGATGTGTCCAGGGATCGACGGCCTTGAAGGCAGTGCTCACGGACACGACGTGATCAAAACAGCAGTCGCCATCGACTACCTGAATGCAAACAACCGCAAAGCAGCGGCCGATTATCTTGGAACCGTTACCAAGGGGCCGGGTGGTCCTGTTTGCGAAGGTTCGGATTCCAGCAGTGTTGGAAAGAATCGAGATCTGTTTGGGCGCATTCTGAATGAAATCTTGGATGAGATTCCGGAAACAGAACGAGTGGCATCCGTGAAGGTCTTCGACTGCGACTTGGAAGGCAGCTGCGGACTCAATCACGTGCGAGCACAACACCCAGAAGTGTTTGTTCGCGGTGGAATCATGGAACGTGGAAACTTTTCTGCAGCCGCTGGTTTCGGTTCTGAAGCAGGCAAACAGGGTGTCTTTGCCACGTTCAGTGCGTTTCTAGAAATGGTCGTATCAGAAGCCACGATGGCTCGACTCAATGGTAGCAATGTCTTGTCTCACTTCAGTCATGCTGGCTGCGACGACATGGCTGACAACACATGCCACTTCGGCCTGAACAACATGTTCGCCGCAAATGGGCTGCCGGACGAAGGCAAAGACAACACAGCGTTGTACTTCCCTGCGGATCAACATCAGTTCAGAGCCTGTCTGAAGAAGATCTACAACGACGCCGGTCTGCGTTTCATCTTTTCGACTCGTTCAGGTGTTCCCGATCTACTAACCGAAGGTGGCGAACGACTGTTCTGTGACGACTATCAATTCGTCACAGGTAAGGATGATGTTGTTCGAGAAGGCACAGCGGGATACATCGTTAGCTTTGGTGAAACTGTTTACCGGGCTCTTGATGCGGTCACCAAGTTAAAGGCAGCTGGTCACGATGTGGGCTTAATTTGCAAGTCGACTCTGAATGTCTACGACGAAGACATGATGGCCAAGCTCGCAGCATCGCCCGCCGTTTTGGTTGCCGAATCATTTAATGTTTCCACAGGACTTGGATCGAAGTTTGGAACCGAACTTCTGAAACGAGGCTTTGGTGGCAAGTACAATAATATCGGAACCAATCGAGAAGGTTCTGGCGGACTGTGGCAGCAAATGGGCTACCAAGGAATCGATTCCGAAGGCATCCAAAAGTCCATGGGCGAACTGCTGGGATAGGTCAATCAGATTGGCGTTCTCTTGGATCACCAATTGCAATTGAAATCAGAACAAACGGGCGTTCAACTTCGTGTTGACCGTCCGTTTTTCGTTCAGCAATCGACCGGGGCAATCTTTTGGATCACAGCGTGGTCCATCACTGCATGGCCCATCCAACGTGGTCTACCACAGCGTTTCGCGTGTACTGCGGCAGACTTGTGACGCCAAGGAGCAGACCAATCCATAAGCGAGTCGACTGGTTAGCCGTGGCATCGATCGTACATCGCGGCTGAAAATTCTCGGATGATTTGCATCTGCATTTCCAAGTCCTGCAAGGGGATTTTTGACTGATGAACACGCTGCATCCGACGAGCCAACTGATGAAAGCCGGGGAGATCTTCTGCGGGGACAGTCAGATCCATCGCGTTGCCTCGAACCATTCTTAAACAGTCGATCACTTCTCGCAAAAACTGATACGCTGCGGTAACAGCCTGGTGCTGTTCAGGTGATAAAAAACCGCACGACAGCGAAGCATTTAAAGCCGCCAAAGTATTCGGGCTGCGAAGTTCAGGGTGTTGTTTTCCATAGGTGATCTGCAATGCCTGAACGGCATATTCGCAGTCGACCAGACCGCCATCGCTTAGCTTTGCATTGGTTGTGCCAGCTCGCACAAGCTGCCGTACCTGTTGTTCTCGAAAAGCCCGCATGGCCCCAAAATTAAACGGACGGTCGTCATACACGATGGAATCACGAAACTCACTCACTGTCTTATGAAAATCAGAACATCCCGCGATCGGTCTTAACTTCACAAGTGACTGACGTTCGTAAGGCCAGCAGTCTCCTTCAAACCCAAAGTAACTTTGGAAAGCCTGAAGAGAAACGGCAGCAGGGCCAGCTTGTCCATGAGGTCTCATGCGAAGATCAATTTCGAAGATTCCTTTGTGCCTTGCTGAAATCGTTTCTGTTAACAGAGTGACAATTCGTTCGAAGAAGAGGGAGTTTGCGACTGGGGATTTTCCGTTCGTTTGCCCTTCGCCCGCATAGACCAAGAATAGCTCCAAGTCGGAAGCAAATCCCATTTCGCCTCCTCCAAACTTCCCCAAGGCTACGAGACAATAGGCACACGAATGCCCGTCTTCGGTCGTCGGTTCACCGTGTTGGTTCGCCAGTTGGTGCCATGCCAATTCTGTGGCCTTGGAGACAACAGCATCCGCCAGTTCGGTGATTTCTCGGGAAAACTGGCCGAATTCAAGACAGTGGCCCAGCACATGCCGAAGGTCGATTCGAAACAGGTGGCGATCCTTAAAATCATTCAAAGCCGAAACCGTCTGTGTGTCTTTGACATGATCGATTGTGTCGTTGAGTTGGTCGACAATTTGCCAACCGGGAATGGGCGTTTTCAGCTGCTCTTCGTCGCCCATAAAGTCCAGAAAGTCTCGGCTGCGAACCATCAGAAAATCTTCCCACAAAAAGCGGCTCAGCCCCAAGACTCGACTCACATCTCGAAGAATCGTGGGCTGACTTAAACGTGCGACATCACTTTTTCGCCCCGGACTGGCCATCAAAGTTTTTAGCAGATCACGAAATCGCAGCAGAGCATTTAACGGGTCACTGTTGTTGGGAAGCCAATGCGTAAACTGCTTCACGATGGTGACCGCAGCCACTAATTCTTGCCGATGACCTTGAGTTTCAATGGGAAGTCCATTGCTGTCCGTAATTTGCAGCACGTTCTGAATGCGACCTTCGTTTGAACGCAGGTCAGCGGATTGAATTCGGTATCCCAATAACGCGAGTGCGCTAAACAGTTCTAAACTGAATCCGGGAGAATCATTCGCTCGGATTTCTAATACCGTAGCGTCGTCTGATGATGTGTCTCGAAAATCAATTTCAAGTTCTGCGTCAATTGTCAGGTTCGATCTTAACGATTGAATTCGCTCACAGATAATTTCCACCACCTGTTGCTGCATCTGTCCAGAATGCCCCGCTCGAAGATCAATCAGCATGCAGGACAGATCGGACTTCAGGTCAGCTGTCAGCTTTCGCAGTCGATCCTTCGTGGATATCGAATCATCTCCGGAAAGTTGCGACTGCATCACGGGCTCGACGACAAAGAAGCCGACAAAGCACCCTTTGGTGATGTGAAACGCAAAAGGGCTTGAATCATGGTTTGCAGAAATCACGGCTTGTCGAATGTCTAGCTGTTGCTTCACAAGACAGCCACAGATCAGGGAAAATGCTTCGGAAACTTTTGGTCCTGCAAGAGTGACGATGAAGTTTTGCTTCTGCTGAGACGACGGCTGAATGTGAACGGCACAGCAGGCTTGTTCAGACAGTTCGTCTAAAATTTCATCGACTTGCGTTTGCAGTTCTTCGACCGGGCGGTTGAACACTTCAGCGAAGAGTTCATCGTGGCGTGTGCTGGAGATCGGTTGCGTGAAACTGCTTGGCACCGAAGTTGGCGGGTTGCCAGATTCGCTGTGCTTGGTTTGCGTGTCGCTGTGTGGCTTTTTGTCTGTCGTATTTTTCTTTCCAAAGTATTGCTGAAAGGTTCGGCGAACGGCTTTGCGATGTTCGTCGAAGCGTTCCATTAGATCCAGCCGATTGGAATAATCCAGACGTTGAGCTAGCAAATTCAGCTGATGGTCGTCTTCAGGCAGTTGGTGAATTTGCTGGTTGTGAGTCAGCTGGAGAGCATGCTCAATGGTTCTCAGAAAGATATAGCCTTCCCGCAGCTGCCGATATTCAAAGGCATTCAGAATGCCGTGTTCCGCAAGACGAACTAACGCGTCAAGTGTGCTCGGGCTATAGAGACGAGGCTCTTGACCGCCATGCAGAAGTTGCAACGCCTGAACCATGAATTCGACGTCTCGAATCGATCCTGCTCCCAGCTTGACTTCCGTATCAAGCCGTCCAGCTTTTCGAAGCCGTTCTTCAATGAAGCCTTTGATTCGACGAATGCTATTTAAAACGTCGGCTTCTGATTCGGAAAACAGCAGTTCTGGAAGTCGATCTAAAAAGCGGCGTCCGGGCTTGCTGGTGCCAGCGATCAAGCGAGCTTTCAACAGGGCTTGTTTTTCCCAAAGTTCTGCGTCGCCTTCTAGGTACTGATGGTAGGCATCGGGAGTGGTGACCAAGGGACCTGCGTCTCCCCACGGCCGCAGTCTCATGTCGACTCGATAAAGAAATCCAGTGGCCGCATTTTGATTCAGCAGATCAATCAATTGGCGAGCAATTCGCTGGGCAACTGGAGTGCTTGAATCTGCCAGTAGCACGAGATCGATATCTGAACTGTAATTCAGTTCTTCGCCACCCAACTTTCCAAGCGCAATCACGGAAAACGGTGGATCTGTTCGATTCGCTTGATCGCAAACCAACTTCAAACACACTTGAACCAACGCGTCAGCCAAGAGTGAAATTTGAAGTGTGACAAACTTGAGATCGAACAGCCCAAAGGCGTCGCACATTCCGATGCGTAAGATTTCGCGCCGCTGGAATGTGCGCAGGCAATCCAGCTTTTGGTCCATGGATGGAAAGTCGGCCGGGTGAGCTGCAATTGCGGCAAACGCAGAATCTCCAAAATCTTCTCGAGACTTCATTTCCGCCGTACGACGTTCGCTTGCCAAACTCGCGAGGGCTTGAGGGTCGTTGACGAGAATTTGAGTCAGAAACGAACTACTGCAGGATAGCCGGGCCAAGATTTCGAATGCTCGAGGCGTTTCTTCGAAAAGTGCGAAGGCTGCTGCAACGTCTCGACTGCGATTCAGGTAGTGATCAATGGATTCAAGAATGGCATCCGGAGAGGGGGCTTGTTGCAAAATTCGTTTCAAAGACTGATACCACTGAGGCTCACCATCAATGTGTTTTGCAGCACTGGACTGGGTAACGCTAGGCTGGGGGACGCTGGGTTGGGGGACGCTGGGATCTCCTTGGCGGAGAGGCGGTGAAAGTGCGTCAATCGGGCCAGATTTGGCCGCTGATGCGGTTCCTTCCGGCTGAGTGGATTGCCGAAAGGCGTTTGCGATTCGATTCAGACAGCGCATGGCTTGATCGGGGTCTGCCACCGACATCTCGGCCAGCAAATTTCGATTGTGTTCGAATTCAGAATCAGTCAGGTTGTCAAACCGGGGAAACATCGAGAAACGGGCCCGTGGGAATCGAGTATTAAAGGGGGAGTTTGTGTAGAATTCCCGCAGTTTTACGACCGCAAAAGGAAAGCAAGCTGCCAGTCATGACGGAACCTAGCCGAGACATTCTGGAAACCTTCGAAAATCCGTATCCAGATCGCGATTTCATAATGGAAACAATCGCTCCTGAATTTACATCGTTGTGCCCGAAAACAGGACAGCCCGATTATGGGACTTTGACCATCAGTTACATCCCTGACAAGGTGTGTTTCGAACTGAAGTCATTGAAAATGTACCTTCAGGAATTTCGCAACTACGGTGCATTCTACGAACGAGTGACCAATACGATCTTAGACGACCTTGTCGCCGTCACAAAACCTCGATGGCTCAAGCTGGAAGCCGCGTTTACTCCTCGAGGCGGTATTCGCAGTACAGTCATCGTAGAACACGGCAAACGCCCTGAGTAGTATGGAGTGCTCGAAGCTGGAACTGGAATGGATTTTGTGCAACTGGTCGCCGCAGGTTCCCGTGTAGAAAACTCAATGCAGCCGGCTGTCATTGCAACCGAACGTCATTGCAGCCGACTGTAGTTCAACCGACTGTAGTTCAACCGACCGTCATTGCATTCGGCAGAAAACGGCAACCCATTC
>CAYTUE010000073.1:0-5405 GCA_964441085.1 uncultured Planctomycetaceae bacterium | reverse complement strand
CATTCAACTTAAAACTCATTCACTCAGCGAACAGTATTTTTTTTCAGACAGCAACGGAAGCAGACATTCGATGGCGAAAGCATGGGACGGACGATTTAGCCAAGACACAGACCCACGAGTCGAAGCGTTCAGTGAATCCATTAGCTTTGACGCGCGGCTGTACGAAGTTGACATTCGCGGCAGTAAGGCTCACGCCGCCATGCTGGCCAAGGTTGGGTTAATCACCGAAGCAGAAAACCAGCAGATCCGGACCGCCTTGTCTGATATTCAGGCAGATATCGAAGCCGGATCCTTCGAACACAAGGCGGAACTGGAAGACATTCACATGCACATCGAAAGTGCATTGATCGAACGCATCGGTGACGTTGGACGAAAACTCCACACGGGGCGCAGCCGCAACGATCAGGTTTCCACAGACTTAAAACTGTATGTGCGCGACTGTATTGATCAGCTGGATCAACTGCTCCAAGATTGCCAAAAAGCTTTCGTCGGTCGTTGCGACAAAGATGCCGGTGTGATTCTGCCAGGCTACACTCATCTGCAAAGAGCTCAACCGGTCGCGGCTGCTCATTACTGGTTGGCATACTGTGAAAAGTTTCAGCGAGACCGAGATCGGTTGGCCGACTGTCGAAAACGAGTGAACGTGAGCCCTCTGGGATGCGCGGCGTTAGCCGGCAGTTCACTGCCAATCGACCGGCAGTTCACAGCCGACGCCTTGCAGTTCGAAGCCATTGCCGCCAACAGCTTGGATGTCAGCAGCGATCGAGACTACATGGCAGAATTCTGCTTGGCGCTGTCTTTAGTGTCGGCTCATTTAAGCACATGGTGCGAAGAATGGATCATCTGGTTTACCACCGAGTTCGGTTTTATCAAACTGCCCGATGCGTACACGACCGGGTCGTCCATTATGCCTCAAAAACGCAACCCTGATGTGTTAGAACTGATTCGAGGGAAAACAGCTCGGGTCATGGCTTCGGTCTCTCAAATTCTGATCCTCATCAAAAGCCTTCCGATGGCTTACAATCGAGATCTGCAAGAAGACAAACTGGCATTATTCGATGCATTCGATACGGTCAAAGCATGTCTTGAACTGACTCCCGCGATTGTCGCAGGAGCTGAACTGCAAGTGGATCAAATTCATTCACGTATCGAAGATGGCTTCCTTGATGCCACCGCGTTGATGGAATATCTCATCCGCAAAGGAGTCCCGATGAGAACGGGGCATTCCACTGTCGGCAAACTCGTGGCGTATTGCGAACAAAAACAAACACGACTCAAGGACCTGTCGTTGCAGGAACTTCAAGACGCGTGCGAACTGATTGAAGATGATGTCTACAACGTGTTGGGAACCGCCAACGCGATGAAGGCGTTAATCAGCTATGGGGCGGGAGGAGCCGGGCCTGTTGCAGAACGAGTCGCCGAATGGCAAGGACGATTTGCTTGATCCCGCATCGGAAAAGCTGGCAGCGAAATTGCTTCTGGCGATTCTTAATGACGGCGTTTGTTGCGACTCAAACTGTTTGTCGCAACACCCCACGCCTACCAAACAACTTGTTGAGATCTTGATTTTGGAATCCGGAAAGGATCACCCAATCCTTACGTTCCATTGATATTGGACAGCGTCTGATTAGTCCGTGAACTTCGTTCGTAGACGAATTCAAATCGGCTGCATACCATCAAATCATGTTCATCTCAAACCAAACTTTCGACCAGTCAACATCCACTGAAATAAGAAATGAACTGCTATGAAGGGTCTATTGATTCCTATCCTGCTTGCTGTCGGTACCGCTTTGTGTTGGGGGATGTATGGCCCCGCAATTGGCAATGCTCGAAGCACCGCAAAGCCTCCTGAATGGAGCCCCTTTAAGCCCTACGTGTTTATTGGAGTCGCCTATTTAGTGATTGCGATCTTTGGTGGCATGATTGCGATGAAGCTTTGGGGGGACAATTTCAGCTACAGTGGGACTCAAGAGGCCGCTCGAAAATGGGGATTTATTGGCGGCTCACTCGGGGCCGCTGGAGCTCTGTTTTTGACCAGTGCCGTTGTCTTCAGCAAAGGGAATACAGCACTGGTGATGCCGATTGTGTTTGGAGGCGCGGTGACTGTCAACGGGCTGGTTTCATGGAACAAGTTCCGAGCCAATCCCGATATTTCCATCAGTCCAGCGTTGTGGGCTGGGATGGCTCTCGTATTCGCTGGGGTCGTCTTAGTGGCGATTCACACCCCTCATGGCCCGCCAAAGAAAAAGGTAGCAGAGCCAGCAGCGGCAAACGCGGCGAGCCCCGAAAACACAGAATCAAATCCAGAAAACTAACTGACGAAGCCAATTGGCAGTGCCGTCTGGTTGTGAATTGCCTCACAAACACCTCCAATTGCTTCAAATGCAACCAATCGGCGTTTTTTGCCGTGGCATCCGCTGCAACGCTGTAGTTTACATTTCACAGCGTGCTTTGACCGTTAACATGGGTTGACAACATGAATCAGGGAGTTCTTCTGTTAGAATTCTCTGTAAGGCATGAAAAGGTCATAATGTCAGAACGTCGAAGCTAATACAGACTTACCCGTTTCGCCGCAACAGGCAAACTGGACTCGGAACTGAACACATGATTCGCAAGCTGTCACTCATCTTCGTCTGCCTCACCGGTTTCGGTGTTGCGTTGATTCCCGCCGCCACAGCTCAGCAAAATCTGTCAGATTTATTTCCTGAGGGCGGGGGAGGTTTTGGAGTCGACTTGCAAGAGGGCTCTTCATCAGACCCCGTTTCAGTGACGGCTAAGCTGATCCCCGTCGACGCGTTGACGGTTGATGTCAAAGTCACGTTAAATGTGGCTGCCCCGTACTACACCTATTCTTCGACGACTCCATTTGGCAAACCAACAAAAATTCAGCTCAATGTTCCGTCAACCCAGTTTCGCACTGACGGGCCAACTCGAGCAGATCATCCGCCCAAGGTTGTCGAAGACTTTGGTGCCACGATGGAAAAGTATTACGATTCCGTCAGTTGGACTCAACGTTTTGTTTCGCAAACCGGCCCCATCCAAGAAGGCCTGACAATCAGTGGTCAGGTGACGGGGCAGTATTGCGACGACAGTACATGCCAAGACATCGATCCACCTTTAGCTTTTGAAGCTCGCTTGCCCGCAGATTTTAAGGCAGCCGCTTTACCGGAACCCGCAGCTTCGAAAACTGCAGAAACGGCAGCCGGTGCCGCTGTTCAGCAGATTATTCCAGACCTTGGTGTGACTGCTTCTCCGGTTCAGTTTGAAGTTTCTTTGTCGCCAGCGAATCCCACACCCGGCGACCACGTGCTGCTGAAAATCAAAGCTCAGATCCAACAGCCTTGGCACATTTATTCCACGACCGTCGAAGAAGACATTGGTGCCACTCCGACTGTCATCCAACTGACCAATGTTGTTGGAGCAGAAGCGAGCGATTCGTCTTTTCAGCCAGATCGAGCTCCCGATCAACATGAAGATCCAGCTCTTGGAGCGATCCTAGAAGAATTTCATGATGAAGTCGTTTGGACGCGAGAATTCGTTGTGTCTGACCCAGCTGCTGCTTTTGCTGGAACGGTAAGCTTTCAAGTCTGTAACGGAGGCAAATGTCTGCGTCCCACCACCATTCAATTTCAGGTAGCCACAGAAGCTGCTGGAAGTGAAGTCGTCGCAAACCTTGCAGCAGCCGGCGCTGACGAGACGAATGTGGGAAGCACGGGCGGCAAAGATTCCGCCTCCGCATGGATTCCCTTTATCTTAGCCGCCATGGGAGCAGGTTTTGTCGCTTTGTTAACACCTTGTGTGTTCCCCATGATCCCAGTGACCGTCAGCTACTTTCTCAAACAGGGTGAAAGCAATCCGGGTTCGTCTGTCCGCTTAGCAATCATCTACTGCTTGGGGATTATCGGAGCCTTCACCATCTTGGGGCTTGCCGTATCTGTGGTGCTGGGGCCAACGGCGTTGAATGCCTTAGCGAACAATCGTTGGTTAAACCTATTCTTCGCATTCGTGTTTACCATGTTTGGCCTCATGCTATTAGGAATGTTTGAATTTCAGATTCCCTCATGGCTACTCACTTGGTCTTCGAAAAAGCAGGAATCCGGTGGTGTGCTGGGAGTGCTCTTCATGGCTCTTACCTTCACGCTGGTTTCCTTTACATGTACATTTGCGTTTGTCGGCAATATTTTGGTACTGGCTGCGAGTGGGCAATCTTACCTACGACCCATTGTCGGAATGGCCGCATTTTCGGCTGCCTTTTCGTCGCCGTTCTTTCTGCTGGCACTGTTCCCAAGCTTCTTGAAAAAGTTGCCCAAAAGCGGTGGCTGGATGAACCGTGTCAAAGTGACGTTGGGCTTGTTGGAACTCGCAATTGTTGTCAAATTTTTAAGCGTGGCCGATATCGGATTTAGTCCTGATGGCCTGCCTCGGTATCTGGACTACCACATGGCAATGGGGATTTGGATTGCCATTGGCATTGTCACCGGACTGTACTTACTGCACATCTTCCGTACGTCTCATGACACCCCCACAGACTCGGTTCCTGCTTTGCAATGCTTAATCGCAATTGGGTTCCTTTGTTCTTCTGCGTACATCACTGTGGGACTGTTTGCGGCTAATCCTCCCAAGGGAGCAATCTGGCAACAAATCGTCGCATTTGCTCCGCCGCAATTGGAAGTGGATGGCCTGTTTATCGATCACGATGGCCTGAAGTATTCCTTAGACTTTGATGCGGCAGTGGCATCAGCAGCGAAGTCCGAACAGCCGATGTTCTTGGACTTCACAGGAGTCAACTGCATCAATTGTCGGAAGATGGAAAACACAGTTTTAAGTGCAGACGACGTTCATGAAGTGCTGGCAGATTTGGTAAAGGTGCAACTTTACACGGACATCGTGCCAGGAGTCGACGAAGGTTCAAAAGAGTCCGAACGCCTCCTTGCTCGCAATCAAACTCTGCAAAAAGACTGGCTCAAGGACACCACTTTGCCTGTGTATGTGATTGCCACTCCTGATGGGAAAGATATCTTGGCAGTGCACAAAGGGTTTGATGAAGGCGGACAGGAATTCCGTAAGTTTCTGAAAAGTGGATTGCAGAAGTGGAAGGAACGGCAAGCAGTTCCAGCCGCTCAACAGGCCATTCAAACCAAGGTCACTGTACAGCACTAAACGGTACAGCACTAAACGGTACAGCACTAAACGGTACAGCACGAAACGGTACAGCACGAAACGGTGCAGCTCCGCAGTCCCGATTGGCTGGAAGACCACGGTGCTTACGTCGGCGGCAGCGCCTATCTTGACATGCCCGAGATGGGCGTTTGCGGCCAGGCCGAAGTGCTCGCCATCGAGCCCTGCCCACCCCTTGAAGAAGGCGAAGGCCGTCTCGTCACCGGCACGTTCAAACACACGCCCGG
>CAYTUE010000072.1:18629-21364 GCA_964441085.1 uncultured Planctomycetaceae bacterium | reverse complement strand
GCCTGCTGATTCGGTGTCCACTGTCCAAGGGATGGATAGCGGAAAGTCGTAAAAGCCTGCCACTCACGGTGGGCAAACTGCATTTTTGCAGGCAAGGGAGTGCCCGTATGTACAAATTGCTTTTATGCATTCGCTATCTGCGAACTCGCTATATCGCATTGGCCAGTGTCATTAGCGTCATGCTGGGCGTGGCCACCATGATTGTTGTGAACAGTGTGATGGCTGGTTTTGGCCATGAAATGCGTTCTCGAATCCATGGCTTGTTGGCTGATGTTGTGGTGGAAAGCCGCACATTAGATGGTATTCCAGACACAGAAGCTCAATTGGAAAAAGTGCGAAAAGCGGCTGGTGATTACATCGCTGCCATGACGCCGACCGTCGAAGTGCCTGGAATGATCCACTATACGGATCCTCAAACGGGAACCCCTTTTCAGCTACCCGTGCAATTAATTGGCATCCAACCAGACGGCAAAGCCAAGGTCGGGCCACTCAAAGACTATCTCGCCAATTTTCAACCCATCATGAAGGATGGGGTCGTGACTCGAGAAGCCCTATGGGAACCCGATGCACCCGTCACCTTTCAGCTCACACCGGAAGCTCAATCCTACCGCAATCTGATGAAGCAGGAGCAGTTGCACCGGCTACAAATGGAAACTGGAATCGACCTCACATCGGATTCAGGCACATCAACAAATGCTCCAGTATTTGACGAACCAAGTTCAGACGAACCTGAAGGCTGGGATACTGAAAACAACGAGCTTCCGTTTGACCCAAACGCTCCTCTCGTTGCAGATAAAGCACCCGTTGATCCGGGAACTCCCGCTGCGGCTCGAGTCTTCCTTGGAGCTCAAATTGCTGGTTACGATATCCCTGATCCTGAAACCGGCAAACGGCGGCGAGTGAACTTAGTTCAACCTGGTGACGACGTCATTATCACGACAGTTCGATCTTCGACTCCTCCAGAACCATCCAGTTTTCCAGCAACTGTTGTCGACACATTTCAAAGTGGAATGAGCGAATACGATGGCAATTTAGTGCTGATGAACATCGAGGAATTGCAGAAGAGTCGAGGCATGATCGTGAACGGTGTGCCTGCGATTACAACCATTCAAATCCGCTTAAAGAACTACGAAGACGCAGAAGAAGTTGTCACTCGACTTCGAGCCGCTTTTCTGCCCGGCACTGTGTCAGTGGGAACATGGGAATCAAAACAAGGTCTCCTGCTATCTGCTGTCGAAGTAGAAACAGCAATCTTGAATGTGCTTTTGTTTATGATTATCGCAGTCGCAGGATTTGGAATTCTGGCTATCTTCTTCATGATCGTTGTCGAAAAGACACGTGACATTGGCATCCTCAAAGCCTTAGGAGCCAGTTCAGAAGGCATCAGTAGCATCTTTGTCACGTACGGTCTTGGACTTGGTATCGTCGGCAGTTTAGCCGGAGTCACCTTGGGCCTGCTGTTTGTTGCGTACATCAATGAGATCGAAAAAGGCTTAAGCTGGCTAACCGGCCGAAAAGTGTTTGATCCAGAAATCTATTACTTCGATGGCATTCCCACGCTCGTGAGTACGACAATGGTGTTTTGGGTTGCCTTTGGAGCCATCACGATTGCAATTTTGGCCAGCCTTCTTCCTGCTCGTCGAGCTTCTCGACTGCATCCTGTCCGAGCATTGCGTTACGAATAAACTGTTTTACGAATGTCATTCTTGATGTTCTCGCATCAAGGTCCAGCCTTTGCGGTCTCTCTCAAATCCATCATGACGGTGTGCTGAAAAAAGGATCCGTCCCAATGGTCTCTCGAACTTCGACAGCGAAAACTCTTCCCATGACACAGCCACTGATTTCTGCGCTGGCCATCGAAAAGACATACACCAAAGGTGAGCACAAGGTTCCCGTTCTTCGAGGAGCTGGCCTGAAGGCTCAACGAGGCGAATTTATTTCCGTCGTTGGACAAAGTGGCAGTGGCAAAAGCACGCTGCTGCAGATTATGGGGCTGCTGGATTCTCCTGATAACGGTGAAGTCCTCCTCGATGGAAAACGCATTGATAATTTAAGCCAGACCGCTCGAGACCAACTGCGAAATCGAGTCTTCGGATTCATTTTCCAGTTCTATCACCTCCTACCAGAACTCACGCTCCTTGAAAACGTGATGATTCCCCTCATGATTCGCCACTCGCTCTTCGACTATTTTCGAAAGCGAAAGGAAGTGAAAGGGAAAGCGATGGATTTACTGAAACAAGTTGGACTGGAACATCGCATTAAACATCGCCCATCCGAACTATCGGGAGGCGAAATGCAGCGTGGAGCGATTGCTCGAGCACTCATCAGTGAACCCGAAATTCTCCTAGCCGACGAACCCACAGGAAACTTAGACAGCGACACCGGCGCTGAAATCATGGATACGCTCCATCGTCTCAACGACGAAAGTAACCTGACCATTATTATGGTGACTCATGACGAAGCCATTGCAAAAACGGCCGATCGCATCGTGCGGCTTGCAACAGGACAAATTGCGACCATTGCTCAGCAGGATGCCGCTTAAAGACGATGAAGCCATCTCAATTCTTCACCGACACATCTTCGCTTCAGCAAATTGAATCCGACTGCTGGGCTCTGCTGACAACTGCAGCCAATGACCCCAAAAGTGATTTTCGGCTTCCCGTCTTGGGCACTCAATCGCCAACTGGTGTGGCTCAACGCATCGTCGTTCTTCGAGCGGCTGATGCAAATGCTGG
>CAYTUE010000072.1:12052-18529 GCA_964441085.1 uncultured Planctomycetaceae bacterium | reverse complement strand
CTGAGTTCATCGAATCGATCCCAGATCGTAGCCAGCTTGAAGCCGCACGTGAACACTTTGCAGCGGTTCGCTTTTCGGTGACTCAACTTGACTGGCTGCAGCTAAACCGAACGGGGCATTTGCAGGCTCAGTTTCACTACGATGCTCACCGTATCGTATCCAGAACTTGGACGGCCCCTTAACCAGTGATTTCGTAGCATGCCATTTCGCAGCTGAAGCGAGCATCAAGTGTAAGCTGGCCTGAAAAGATGTTGCCGCTCTATCAGCCAGCGGTGGCAGGTTGGCAGGCCCGAGTCATTCGTTTACTGACCGCCGCTTTCTCGATCCGACCACCATGGAAGACTGACTCCACCATCCATGGTTAAGGTGCTACCAGTCATATAGGCCGCTTCTTCACCCAATAAGAAGCAGATTCCGTTGGCCATTTCTTCTGGGGTTCCCATGCGATTTAAGGGAAGCTCTTTTGCCTCCCGCTGAATCTGTTCTTCAGTAAAAAACTTGCGCTCTCCGGGAGTATCAATCCAGCCCGGATGAAAAATATTGACCCGAATTTTGTGACGAGCAAGTTCAATAGCGGCTGTTCGAGCCATCTGGTCGATGGCTGCTTTTGACATATTGTAAGCCATGGCTGCTGGGAACGGGATGACAGCATGAGGACTGCTTACGATCACAATGGAGCCCCCGTCGCCCTGCCGAATCATCTGTAAGGCAGCCGCACGCAGACTGTAAAATGCTCCCCACATACTGACATCCACAGTACGTCGAAAGCCATCCATGTCTGAATTTTCCAGCAGATCACGATCGCTGTAAACGGCGTTGCTGATGCAATAGTCCAAGCGGCCAAACTTTGCGACCGTCTGTTCTACCATCGATTCCACTGCCGACTGATCTGAAACATCTGCCTTAACAACCAGAGACTGGGCTCCCGCTTCTCGAATTGACTCAGCAACGGCATCAGCTTGTTCCGTCGCAGAATTGCAATTCACAGTCACATTGCTCCCGCGCTTACCTAACTCCAATGCGATGGCTGCGCCAATCCCCCTTGAAGACCCAGTCACCAATGTTGTTTTTCCGGCAAAACCCATCGTCTCTCCTACCCCTGAACTCCTACCCATCGCTTCAATTCGACCGTATGACTCACTTGTCTTACTCTAGTGATTCCCATTGGTACCGTAATCTGACTCAAACCGTAATCTGACTCAAATCTTACACATTTCTTGCCAATGGCAACTCAACAGACAGACAAGCCGTTCTTGAGTCAACGTCTTCCGGTGAGCACGGGTTGGGGGCTCGCAGGCCATTGCCTGAGCCAAGGACCAAACCATCAACGCCCACCAGTCCACCAGCGTCCATACTCAAAACTTCAACGACTGGAATGAAACGATCTGGGAGTCACCTCAACTTGCCTCTGGGTGTTCCTCTGCTTCACAAACACATCACCAAGGGCTGGTCAATATCAGCAATGAAGTGACACCCGCTTCATTCGCAATTGCGATGAAATTCTGAACAATCGAAGGCCATACGCCAAGCACCACCACCATCGAAGACACAACCACAGCGTAAATCACATCAACACTCTGCATGTGAATTTCGGGAGCATCTTGATCGCGTTCTTGCATGAACATCGCTTTCAAAATTCGCACATAATAAAACAAGCTGAATACCGTGTTGATGCCGCCGGCAGCCAAGACCACATACATCAACCAGTGAATCGAACACGCTTGATAGACGGCTCCAAACACAGTCAGTTTCGCCAAGAATCCGCCCATGGGTGGAATGCCAATTAAGCTCACAACACACAGGCTCATCGCAATGGCCAATATGGGTTGAACTGCATAAAGCCCCTTGATGCCATCAACGGATTCATCGAATGTTTGATTGCGAACCAACGCCACAATGGCAAACGCGCCAAAATTCATAAACAGATACACAGCGAGGTAGTACAACACGGCTCCAATACCATAGTGAATGTCCTTCCAAGCAACGGTTGTATTGGATGTGTTGAGCATCACGACAACTGCAGAAACCGCCATGAGCAAGTAGCCCGCATGAGCAATCGTGGAATAGGCCAGCAAACGTTTTAGGTTTGTTTGAGCATACGCTGTCAAATTTCCAACCGTTGCTGTGATTGCAGCGATCACGCCAAGCCCCAATCCGAAGGCTGTCATTAAATCGCTGCCATGAACAGAATCTGAAAGCCCGATCATGAATCGAAGGAGCAACGCAAAGGCGCCCGCCTTCGACGCAACCGAAAGGAATCCAGATACTTCTGCAGACGCGCCTTCAAATGCGTCTGGACACCAAAAGTGAAAGGGCACCAAAGACAACTTAAACGCCAGACCAATCAGCACCAAAAGAATGCCAAATGCGATTGTCCGAATCTCTGCACTCGCCATACCTGCGGAATCGCCGCCCGCTATCGAATCGTTAGAAACCAACGTTGCCAACGAAGTTCCTAGAGTCGCCAGATCTGTCGTGCCCAAAATTCCGGCCAGTAAACTGATTCCGTACAACATGACTCCCGCAGCGCCTGCCCCATAAACCACAAATTTCAATGCGGCTTCGCTGCTTGTTTTCCTTCCCTTTAAAAAACCAACCATGACATAGCTGGGCACGCTGGCCATTTCAACACTCAGAAAAACTATCAGCAAGTTGTTGGCACTGGCCATCATCATCATGCCAATGGTTGCACTCAGCAGCAGAGTATAAAAGTCTTGGCCATCTTCGTTATCTGGAACTCCCGTCAAGATGGTTAAAGCGATCGTCAGAATCAAAAACAGAGACAAAAAGATGCGAAAATAAACACTCAACAAATCTTGCCTGAGCATGCCTCCAAAGAAGATGGTGACTCGACTGCCTTCTTCAAACACCCCCGAAAACTGCCCAAAACTCAACCAGCATGCCACACCAGATCCAGCCAACGCAATCAGGAAACTGGGAGCAAACCGATCGGCCTTCAGCATCTTGGCCAACAACATCACAACAATTGTGGCTGACAACGTGAGCTCCGCCGCAAAGAAAGGCAAGCCCTTTCCAACCGTGTCGTTCATCAAATTGTTCAGCAAGTCCGCTAGCACGAGATTCGATCAAGTTGAAGTAAACAGAAAGTAGAAAGCATTAAGGCTTCAGGTTAAATCTAACCAGTATGTGTTCAACACACCGTGTGTTATTCAATCAGCATGTTTGTTGCATGCTGATATCCATCTTGCATTTGTTGAACCAAGTCGGCAGTTGGCTTCTGCATCATGTCAAACACAATGCGTGGATAAACACCCAACCCAATTGCCAAAACAACTAACACAACGGCAACCAATTTTTCTCGACCATTCACAGGGCTCAACAAATCTCGATCTGGCCCCAGATACTCAGCCCCCAAGTAAACTCGCTGAATGGCCCACAAAATGTATCCAGCAGTCAACACGACTCCCGCAGCAGCGGCAACCGCCAGAAAAGCATCAAAGTTCCAAGTGCTTAACAGCACAAACGCTTCACCAAAGAATCCACATAACCCTGGCAGCCCCAGTCCCGCAAAAAACAGAACCACTGCCAAGCCGCTGTAAACCGGCATTCGTCCCATCAAACCACCAAACTGATTTAAATCACGATGGTGAACTCGGTCGTATAAAACTCCCACCACAAAGAACATGCCCGCTGAAGAAATCCCGTGAGCCACCATCTGAAACAGGGCTCCATTGATCCCCATTAACCAGAGTTCTGGCCGAACCGTATCCCCTGTCGTGTCTGCAATTTTCCAGACTCCCAATCCCATCAGCACGTAGCCCATATGACTAACTGAACTGTAGGCGACGAGCCGTTTAAAGTCCGTTTGAGCCAACGCAGCGAAAGCACCATAAAGAATACTGGCAACTCCCACAGCAACCATCACGTACGCACATTGAGCAGCTCCGTATGGACAAAGCGGCATGGCCACTCGAATGATCCCGTATCCTCCCAGCTTCAATAACACTCCGGCCAAAATCATGCTCACCGGCGTGGGAGCTTCAACATGAGCATCTGGTAGCCAAGTGTGAAGCGGAACAACGGGAAGCTTGATTGCGAAACCAATCAACAGAATCGCAAAGGCCCAAACTTGTAATTGAGGACTTAATGTTGCTGTCAAGGTTTGGCTGGTACCAGCAGCCGCTTTTCCAAGTTCAATGAGGTTAAAACTATCTGCAGTGGCTCCACTGTGAAAATACAACATCAGCATGGCAATCAACATCAAGACTCCACCAAACAACGTGTAGATGAAGAACTTGATCGCGGCGTACTCTCGTTTGGGGCCTCCCCAGATGCCAATCAAAAAATACATCGGCAACAGCATGACTTCCCAAAACACAAAGAAGAGGAAGAAGTCCAAAGATAAAAAGACGCCCTGCATTCCCGACTGCAGTACCAGAAACAGCACAAAATACCCCTTGTGTTGTTTTGTAATGCTCCACGAAGCAATTGCAGCCAGCACGCTAATCAGCCCTGTGAGAACGACCAGCGGCAAGCTCATCCCATCGACTCCAAGTCGATAGTAAATATTCCATGCCGGGATCCATTCAGAAGCCGACGCAAACTGAATGCCGCCTACTTCACTGTCGTACTGAAACCCAAGCCAAAGAGTAAGCACAAAGGTGGCTGCGGATACTCCCAGATTGATCCAGCGCAGGGTTCCTACCGACTTCCCATCCACCAGTAGCGCCATAAACAACGCTCCGATTGACGGAAGAAAGATAATCAATGACAGCAAAAGCACGTCGCTCATATTGGAACCACTTTGAGCTGGATCGAACCAGGAAAAGCTTGTGAGAAAGGCTGAGCTTCAGGCGCTCAGAAACGCGGGAAGGTTAAAAATGCGAGAACAGAAAGCAACACCACACCAACAACAATCAACATCACATACTGTCGCAGCTTGCCCGTCTGAATTCCTTTCAGACGCACCCCGGAATGATGAGTCAGCGAACCAATTCGATTCACCAATCCATCCACGAAGATTTCATCCACCCAACGGTCCCAACTGGCAATCCGGATCGTCAATGCCGACAAGCCATGCACAACACCATCGATGACGTACCGATCAACCCAGCGACAGCAGGCTCCAATATGATGCATGGGCTGCACAAAGACAACATCATAAACTTCATCGAAGTACCATTTGTGATTCAGGAACTCATACATTCTTGATGCTTCGGAATGATCATTCGTATTAAGCTTTGCATCAGCACTGCCGTACATTTTCCATGCCGAACCCGTTCCAACAACAACCAGACCCAGTGCCCACCAGCCAGCTGTACCGTGCGCCGCTTCGACTGCGCTTGCCGAAGGCAACGCCACCTGTCCTTGCATTGCTACTCCCGCAGTCATCCATGTCGGTTGGTCGCCGGTGAGCAGCAGGTAAAGCCAACCCGATTGTCCGCCAAAGGCGCAGCACCAAGCCAAGCCAGCCAACATGACGAGCGGCACTGTCATGATCAATGGTGATTCATGAGCCTCATCATAGACTTTGGAATTCTTAGCAGTCCCCCCAAACGTCATCAGCCACAGACGGAACATGTAAAACGCTGTTAGGCCAGCGGTTAACAAAGGGATCAGAAACAACAAAAAGTGCCCCGTGTTCGCCGTCACAAAACCTAAGGAAGACGCCAAGATGGCATCTTTTGAATGGTAGCCAGAAAACGTCGGAAATCCGGAAATCGCGAACACACCCACCAGCATCGTCATCGCTGTGATGGGCATCTTCTTCCCCAAGCCGCCCATCTGAGTCATCTGCTGTTCATGGTGACACCCGTGAATCACGCTGCCCGAACCAAGGAACAGTAACGACTTAAAAAACGCATGAGTCAGCAAATGGAACAACGCAGCCCCCCAGCCAAAGACACCAAGCCCCAACATCATGTATCCCAGTTGGCTGATGGTAGAATAAGCCAACACTTGTTTAATGTCTGTGGCAACAACCGCGATGGTGGCAGCAAGAAACAAAGTGATACAGCCCGCATAGGCAATCACAAGCAACACCTCGGGAGCAAACAACGGATAACAACGTCCCGCCAAGTATACTCCTGCCGCAACCATTGTGGCTGAATGCACAAGGGCGGAAACTGGAGTCGGTCCTTCCATGGCGTCGGGAAGCCATGTTTGCAAAGGAAACTGAGCACTCTTGCCCACACATCCAGCAAAAATTCCCAAGCCAGCAATCACCAGCAAAAGATAGGGAATTGACGATGAAGATAAGTGCTTGGTACCGGATGACTTGGTATCGGACTGCTTGGTGTCTTGCTGCCCACTGTGAGACGATTCACTGCTGGGCCGGTCACTGTCAGCAGCAGCGATGACAGGCTCACGTCTCAAGAGCACATCCGTACCATCTTGTGAAACCGCAAATTCACCTGTTTCAGTTCGCGCGAAAATCGCAAACAAGCCCTGGCCAGACTGAACTGAGCCAGACTGCATCGCCGGGTCAGCATCACCAAATTGCAACGTCCCACAGTA
>CAYTUE010000072.1:9189-11952 GCA_964441085.1 uncultured Planctomycetaceae bacterium | reverse complement strand
CGATGATTCCGGCAATGCGTCGAACGGCCGGCTTCTGACTGGCCATACCGATTGCCATCTGAACTACGAACCCCGCAAGAGGGAGTAGCCAAGCAATCATCAACCAGAATTTCAGAATCTCACCCGTCATCTTTTTTCGCTATTAGCCCTTCAGTTGGTTCGCCTGATCAACATCAATGGTCAAATGGTTATTGTAGAAGTTCAAAGCAATTGCCAATGCCACCGCCGCTTCTGCTGCAGCTAAAACAATGACAAACAAGCTGATGATCTGGCCGTCCAAACCCAGCTTGGTGAATTTAGAAAATGCGACAAAGTTGATGTTGGCGGCATTCAAAACCAACTCCACGCCCATCAAAACTCCGATGGCATTCCTCTTGGTGGTCATACATAAAATGCCACACACAAAAAGTACGGCTCCCACAAACAACCAAGCCGTCAGATCATTCGCCATGATTCAAATCTCCTTGAATGCAAGATGGGTCACCAGCTTGAGCATGCAAGTTGGGCTCGATCGTATTGTCTGGTCCTGTCACCGCGTTCGGTCCAAGCACGGCATTCGCACCTATCGGGGCGACTGATTCGGCATCACGATTTCTTCGTTTTGCGCGAGCCAAATATGCGGCTCCAATAAGCACTGCCAACAGGTGTACAGAAATGATTTCAAAAGGCAGCAGATAGCCTGGTGCAGAAAGTCTGTCTGGACGAACTCCCAGCAAGGCCAATCCGATGGGTCTTAAAGTTTGTCCTTCTGATTGATCATCGAACCTCGGTTTTTGTTCGCCCGCTGTAATTTCCAAGCGATCCCAGTTCACTGCATTCATCGTTGAAAACACGGTCAGTAAAAACAAAAACCCAACTACCACGGCGGCCCCAATTTCGGCGGGTGGAGTCTTCAACGTAAACGCTGGCCCGCTGGCGGTGAGCATAATGCCAAAGATTAGCAAAACCAGCGTGCCACCCACATAAATCAAAAGTTGAGCGGCCGCCACAAAATCGGCATCTGCCAAAAAGAACAGCCCTGCAACACTGCCTAAAGACACGACCAACCAAAACGCCATGCGAACCACGCTTTGACTCACGACAACTGCGATGGCTGCCAAACAGGTGCTGGTTGCGAATAAAAGAAACAAAGGATTCATTTCAGCTTTGCTCCTGAATCAGAATCAGCCACACCAGAATGATTCAGATGAGACACAGCATGTTCGTTTGGTTCTTCCTGTGTTGATTGGACAAACACAGATCGCTCGCCAATTGGTTCGGGAAGCCAAGTGGTTCGCCCTGTCGCAAGCAGCATCAAGGGCCAAGTGGTGGCTCCTAAAAACAACACGCAGCTGATTGGCAACAGATACTTCAAGCAGGTGGTCATGACTTGGTCAATGCGAAGTCGAGGCAACGTCCAGCGAACCCAAATCTGCACGAAAACTAAAGCCGAAGCCTTTGCCGCAAAGGCAACGCAGCCTAATACGTTGGCCAAGTAGCCTAAAATGGAAAATCCATCAGCCGCTTTACCAGCGTCTCGCAAACCAACTAAAAAACCATCGACAAATGGCAGTCCAGTATGCCAGCCTCCAAGGAACAATAAGGATGCCACGCATGACACGGCAAACATGCTGGCGTATTCGCCCATGAAAAAGAACGACCAACGCATCCCACTGTATTCTGTATGAAATCCACCCACCAGTTCGCTTTCGGCTTCTGCCAAATCAAAGGGCGCTCGTTTGCAACTCGCTGTTGCCACAGTGAAGTACACAAAGAAGGCAACAAAGGTGAATGGGTCGTGAAACAAAAACCAGTTCAAGATATGGCCACCCTGCATCCGGCCAACTTCACCTAGGTTCAGACTGCCTGCCGATACGACTGGAATCAATGCACATATCGCCAAAGGAATTTCATAGCTGACCATCTGAGCGGCTTCTCGCATTCCCCCAAACAAAGACCACTTAGAACCGCTGCAATAGCCAGCCAAGATGATTCCCAAGACTTCCAATGACAGCACCGCCAACAAAATAAACAGACCACAATCTGCTGACACGGCGACCCATCCATCGCTGAACGGCAACACAGCAAAGGCTGCGAATGAAGACAAGCAAACAAGGTAAGGAGCCATGCGAAACAGCATGCCATCGGCGGCTGGAGGACAAAGATCTTCCTTTTGAACCAGTTTGATTCCATCAGCCAAAGACTGTAGCCAGCCGAATCGTCCACCAACTCGCGTTGGTCCTAAACGGTCTTGAATTCGGCCAGACGCTTTCCGTTCCAACCAAATAAAGACGGCAGGGCATATCGCAAAGACATGAAACAGCAAGGCCAGATGAAACAGCGCTGCAGCCAACAAAGCCGCACCTTCACTGATCGGGCCGAGTAGCGGCAATCCCGGAGAATGCAGGTATTCTGCGATCGAATTGGACGCCAACACCACGATCATTCGGTCGAACTTAAGATGAGGAAGAAATGACAGAATCAATCATTGCGGCAACTTGAAAAACAAGAACAACAGATGCTGTCTGGCTTAGCTCTTCATGAGGAAAGTTCATCAATCCCCACACAGACACGTTGTGACATACTTCACTATCGCAGATGCACTTTTCAGGTGCAAGCACCACTCTGAACAGCAAATGCAGCTTCAGCAGGCTTCCTGAATTAAAGACGATCGATATTTTCAGCTGTTTCGCACATTCATTTGTGAGATCACTCCGGCGGAATCACTCGCTCTGATGCGACTGAACATCAACATCGGCTGCGATCAACTCATTGAACACAGAT
>CAYTUE010000072.1:6830-9089 GCA_964441085.1 uncultured Planctomycetaceae bacterium | reverse complement strand
ATTGAACACAGCAGTCAGCCTCAAAATACCCGTCGCCCTTGGCTCATAAAATTCGCACGTTTCCAGGGTAAGGATAACTGGTGTTCAACGTCCAAGCAGTGGCGTCACATTTTTAGATGGCGAAAATCGACTTCAGTTTAGAAAGTTCAAACGTGCGTAAACTCACTCAATCATTTGCGTTGTTAGCATGCTTCGCTGCCATCAGCAGTATGGCGACAGTCAATGCTCAAAGCGGATCAAGAACCCAAACAGCGAGGCCACAGACGGTGAAACCGCGGATGGTGAAGCCGGAGATGGCCAAATCAGAAATATCTCGTGCTTTCACCAATGGTTACAATGTCCCCAGCACGGGGATTGCGATCGAAGGCTACTGTCCTGTTTGCTACTTGGCGGCTAACAAGGCAGTCAAAGGAACGCCAGAATTCGCATACGATTACGATGGCGTGACTTACTGGTTTGTTAACGATGCGGCACGTCAAACATTTGCCGCAAATCCCAAGAAATACCTGCCTGCGTACGGCGGCTGGTGTGCTCTGGGAGCCGCCATGGGACAACGATTCCCAGTTGACCCAACAAACTTCAAAATTGTCGATGGTCGCATCATGCTGTTTCTGAAGAACAAAAAAGTTGACGGAGTAGCAATCTGGAGCAAAAACGAACCATCAAACTTACGAAAAGCAGACACAAACTGGAAGAAGCTGAAGGGCTAGAATTCAGGTCCATCATCAAGAATCAGCTCATCAAGAATCAGCTGATCATGGGTCGGTCTCCAGAACGGCCCATGGTTAACTTACTAAGCCACAGTCGAGCTAAGCCACAGTCGAGCGGGCTCGATGTGGCCTGTTTTGTCGAGCAGGCTCGACGGCTTGTTTTATTGTGCGATGTGCTTAGCCTGCAAAGCCTCATGTCGTTGAATCGACAATTCGACAAGAGCTTTCGATATCTCACCATCGCCATAAAAACGACTATAGCTGGCACCTATTGCCCAAAACCCAATGCTCCCAGCCATCGGCGAGACTTCGACCCTGCTGCCTGACCAGTGTTCGCAGCATCTTTCAAGCTTCCATCCTGATCGATTGTCAATCCCAACGTGCGAGCACGGCCATCAATTCGAGCTTCCAGTTCTTCTAATTCCGTTCGGCGTCGAGACAGTTTGGCTCGCTCCAAGGAAAGTTCCAATTCTCCTTGTCGCTGTTGACTGTGAAGCACGGCTAAAGTTCTGTGAATTTCTTCTGAGAGTTCATCGCTAGCAAGACTTTGGACACTTTCCAATTGCTCAGAAGTCATGGTCGGCCGATTGTTGTGCCGAGTTCGAAGCCGACGAATCAAAACTGAAATCAGTTGTTCCTGCTTTTCCACCACTGACTTTAAAGCAGTCTCATCCAAAGAATCCAAGTCGGCAATGATATCGGAATGAATGAAATCAAAATCGATTTCGACATCTTCCACATTGTCCGCATGAGTCACCAAATCTTCGGACTTCACCGCCGATAATTCACCTTGGCTTTGACGAATGGATTCGCATTCCGCACCAGCCTCACTGCTTTGCGATTCATGGCTGACACAATTTGTTGGCCGAGACGTAAGACTGTCGCCAGCTTTTTCTGGACTCTCATGCTCAACTAAAATCGCAGAGCGGATCGATTCCCAGCTACCTGTATCCTGATCAGCCAATGTTCTTTTTGCAGACTCACCTTCTTCTCTTTGTTCGCCTACGACAGCATCTGTTTGAGCAACAGATGAGCGACTTTGATCATTTTCAGTGAACCGTTGCCCGGATTCTGAAGCTCGAAGCAGGCGTTCATCTAAGGCATCACAAAATGAACCTAGAAGTCCAGATTGAAACCGACTTAACTCGTCTCTCAACTTTTCGATTTCAGAACTCTGCTTCTGAATTTCATCGCTCAGGTCAAGATTCGCAAGAGCTTTGTCTTGGTTTGAACCAGAAAGATCATCGACGAGCGTTTTAAGGTCGCCAATACGTTTCAAAATAACATGATTTACAGGGACCGACTTTTTGTTTTTTGTGGAGTCAACAGTCGGCTGGTTTTGATTTGTTGTTTTGGATTTCGGCATGATGGATGGCTAGACGGCTGTGATTCGCCAGACTTCGAAGGTGGTTTTTCACAGGAAGGACAACGAACCCTACTCCGATTTTTTTTCGGCGCAGCACACCTGAACAGTGATTCCTTAACACAGAACCGTAGGTCACAAAAATGGCTGACCGCATGATAAAACACGGTGAATTCAGAAAATCCA
>CAYTUE010000072.1:0-6730 GCA_964441085.1 uncultured Planctomycetaceae bacterium | reverse complement strand
TAGGTCACAAAAATGGCTGACCGCATGATAAAACACGGTGAATTCAGAAAATCCACTGATCGGTCAGCGTGGTTTTACGGGCTAAGCCGTCCGACTTCTGGCAACCCCCATGTGAAATGCCCACCTATCATGCCCACGTGAAATGCCCACGTGCCATGCCCACGTGCCATGCCAAACATTCCACACAGAGTGCTCACAAACTCAAACTCGCAAGCTTTCAGCTTCTGAATTCAGGTCATCTGCATACCTCGAACGCACGCTCGCAACGTGTTCTTCTAAAAACGAATCCACTTGTTCGGGAGCTCGACCGATGTACTTTTTCGCATCCAAGGCAGATTCTAGGTCAACGCCTTTGAACGCGTCCTCACCCTGAAGGCGAGCAATCAAATCATTAGGCTCTGCATTGTTCTTCACCACAGCAGCGGCTGCTTGGCTGTGAACTCGAATCTTTTCGTGCAAATCTTGACGGTCTCCACCCGCCTGAACGGCATCCATCAAAATCTGTTCCGTCGCCATAAATGGCAGCTCTTCGTTCAGATGTTTTGCGATTGTTTTTTCATACACGACCATGCCATCTGTGATATTGCGATACAAAATCAAACAAGCGTCCACGGCCAAAAAAGTTTGAGGAACAGAAAGGCGGCGAATGGCACTGTCATCCAGCGTGCGTTCCATCCATTGATTGGCCATCGTAGCATCAGTCCCAGCCTGCTGACTGGATGCAAAACGAGCCAACGAACACATACGCTCGCTTCTCATCGGGTTACGTTTGTAGGCCATCGCGCTACTCCCAATTTGATTCTTTTCGAACGGTTCTTCTAGCTCTTTCTTATGCTGCAGAATTCGAATGTCGCTTCCCGCTTTGTGACACGACTGAGCAATCCCATTTAACGTGGCCATCACTTGAGAATCATATTTCCGAGTATACGTTTGTCCGGTAACAGCGTGCCGATCACCGAAACCCATTTTTTCAGTCACCATCCGGTCGAGTTGCTCCACCTTCGCATGGTCGCCATCAAACAACGTCAGAAAGGTGGCCTGAGTTCCCGTTGTGCCTTTAACACCTCGAAACCGAATTGTATCAATGCGGTGTTCAAGCTCTTCAAGATCCAATAGCAAATCCCAACACCACAAAGTGGCTCGCTTGCCGACTGTGGTTGGCTGAGCAGCCTGAAGGTGGGTGAACCCAAGGCACGGCAAGTTTTGATACTCTTTGGCAAACTTCGCCAACTGATCGATAACTTGAACTAAGCGGCGGCGAGTTGCTAGCAGACTTTCTTTAATCTGAATCAGTTCTGAATTATCAGTGACATAGCAACTGGTTGCACCTAAATGAATAATGGGCTTCGCGTTGGGGCACTGAACGCCCCAAGTTTCCACGTGAGCCATCACGTCGTGACGACGTTCCAGTTCGAACTTTGCCGCTAAATCGAAGTCGATGTCATCGACCGAATTTTTCATTTCGGCAAGTTGCACGTCAGAGATATTCAGGCCCAGTTCTTGCTGAGATTCCGCAAGGGCAAGCCACAGTCGACGCCAAGTGGAGTGCTTTTTCTGAGCTGACCAAAGGCCCGCCATTTCACGAGAGGCATAACGAGAAATCAGTGGGTTGTTATAGATATCGTGAGACACAAGAAACGCCTGTTGTTGAAGTGATTTGCCACATAACCGAACGACACCGTCAGCAGTACGTTCATCCAGCACCCACTGATTTTCAAGATGAAATGAACCTACAAGATAGGAACAGATTCCAAATTGCCGCCCCATAAGCAATGGGGACCAAATCGAGCGGACAGAAAAACGCGGGGAAGGTCAGTCAACCATCCAGCCGTCGGTGATGCGACAAAACTACCAAGGAATTTCAATCGACAGAACGCTGCACCCCATGAAAGCTGCAGTTTCGCATGGCAAGAACGGTTAAGTCTCAATCGCGGAATTTCAATTGACAGCCTTTTCGAATTGCAATCGTCTCCGGTCAATATTCCTTGCCTGTTGTGAGGTATCTGTCGCTCAAACATCCGCACGATTGATTTCTCTCAAGAAATCCTTTCCACAAAGCTCGAAGTTGTCACTGATCCAAACTAGGCTGACGGGGGAAGGAAACACTCACTTCGGCGGATGAACGAAAATCATGAAACCACTTCAGTTGCTCAACTGCGTTGCAATCACTTCATTTTCCTTGTTGGGTTGCACGGAATCTTCAACTTCCCCAGCGGAAACGCCCCCCACACAGCCTACCGCCCAACAATCAGCATCCAAACAGCCTTCAGCAGCAACACCATCGGCAGAAGCAGGTTCAATTGAAAATTCAGGGCATAGTGTCACGATCGCAGACCCCGTGGAATCACAGCCTGCATCAAAACCGGATCCTGATACTCAAAGTCCCATCGTGTATGGCGATCAGTTCCCGGAGGTCTTGGCTGTCGAGTTGAAACAAAGGCAAGGAAATCGCTGGCTGTTTAACGTGACCTTATCCAGCCCATACGATTTGCCTCAAAGGTATGCCGATGCGTGGCGAGTTCTCGACGATCAAGACAAGGAATTGGGCATCCGAATTCTCGGACATGATCATGCCAGTGAACAACCATTCACTCGTTCAGCCACGATCGAATTACCAGACGGTGTCGCCCCTGTTTTTGTTGAAGGGCGCGACCAAGCCAATGGGTGGTCTGGTCAGCGTTTTAAAGTCACACTCCCGTAACAGCTCACTCAGCTGATCCGACCGAGAACTCGGACCTGATTGCTGATGGATCGTCGACCAGCAAGAGGTCGAATGGATTCCTGCAAACGCTGCTTGTCGGACCAACTGGTCACACTGCCGGTGAGAAAAACATGCTCGTCTTGAATGCCGATTGCTACGTCGCCCCCCTGAAGCCGTAGATACTTCTGTGCAGCTGCTTCCATCAGCTCTTGAACACTATGATCCGTATCGAGGCGATAAAAAACTGACATGAGAATTCAAGTCCAGAGGAAACGATGTTAACAAACCGGGGAGCAGTTCGGTGACTACAGAAGTATGAACCATCGACGAACCGAAGGCAGGTTTTGCCAAGAAAAACACAGAGAACAACACAGTTCAGTAGATGAACGTTCATAAACGCAAGCTATGCCTTTTAGCAAAGCACTTCCAAATGTTTCGAATGTGTCACCTGCAACCACACTTCCGACCAAATTGGTTGTGAACTGTTTGTGTGCGGCATAGTCTGGTGCAGCGACAGAGCTTCGTCACTGTCAGATTTCACTGTTAGATTTCACGGTCGCCATTTCTATGACGGTCGCAAGACATCTCCTGTCTGGTCCCTTTAATACTGATAGCGGAGAAGCAAACAGTGTTCATTTTTTTTGGCATGGGTCAAAAGGCAGCCTTGCCCACAAGCAGCCGCCGTTTTCTTGGCAGCTTAATTTCCATCAACTCGATCCTGTATTTCAGTCTGTTCTGCACCGCTCAGGAAGTCGTCGCACAGAAACCCACAATGCCCCGAACGGCAACCAATCAAACGCCGCAAAGTGTCCAGCAAACGACAGAGGTGACCGCCGACATCATTGTTTATGGTAATACCAGCGCTGCTGTGATTGCTGCGGTGCAGGCCAAGCGAATGAGCAAATCCGTGGTCATCGTTGGGCCAGACCAGCATCTGGGAGGACTCACGGCAGGAGGATTAGGCTGGACAGATTCTGGTCGCAAAAAAGCAATCGGTGGTCTCAGCCGCAACTTCTACCACCGAATCTGGAAACACTACCAGTCGTCAGATGCTTGGCCTTGGCAGGAAAAAGCAGACTTCGGTAACAGAAATCAAAGCCCCGCAGGAAAAGACGGACACCCTGAATCAATGTGGGTCTTCGAACCATCCGTGGCCGAAACAGTGTTTGAGCAACTGGTTGCCGAATACGATATTCCCGTTTACCGAAATGAATTTTTAGACCGAACGTTTCAGCCGCCAAACCAATCCGCTCACTCCATCAGTCAAGGTGTGACGATTCACGATGGAAAAATCACATCCATTCGAATGCTCAGCGGTAAAACCTTCCATGGCCGCATGTTTTTGGATACGACCTACGAAGGCGATTTAATGGCCTGCGCAGGAGTCAGCTATCATGTGGGGCGAGAAGCCAATTCTGTCTATGACGAACACTGGAATGGAGTTCAAACAGGAACCAAACATCACCATCACTATTTTAAAACACCTGTGAGCGCCTATGTTGTTTCAGGAGACCCAACCAGCGGAATTCTGCCTTTAGTAAGCGAGTTGGCACCCGGAACAAATGGTGATGGCGATCACCACATTCAGGCTTACTGCTTTCGAATGTGCCTCACCGACCATGATCCCAATCGGATTCCCTTTCCCAAGCCGGTTGGGTATGACGCCAACCAATACAAGCTGTTGGCTCGCGTGTTCCAGAGCGGTTGGCGAGAAACGTTTGAGAAGTTCGACCGAATTCAGAACTTTAAAACAGACACAAATAACCACGGTCCCGTCAGCACCGATTACATCGGAATGAACTACGACTACCCCGAAGCCAGTTATGCACGTCGAGCCGAAATTGTGGCTGAACACGAACGGTACCAAAAGGGGTTGATGTATTTTACAGCCAACCATCCTTCCGTCCCCGAAGACGTTCGCCAAGCGATGTCAAAGTGGGGCCTTTCCAAGGATGAATTTCAAGACAATGGTGGCTGGCCACACCAGATTTACGTGCGAGAAGCTCGACGCATGATCAGCAACTACGTCATGACCGAACACGATTGCCTCGGCACCAAAGTCACGCCAGATTCTATCGGAATGGGGTCGTATGCTTTGGACTCACACAATACTCAGCGATACATCGATTCCGCTGGCAATGTACAAAACGAAGGCGATCTTGGAGTAAAAGCTCCCACATCATACAAAGTTGCCTACGGAGCCATTGTGCCAAAGAAAGACCAATGCACCAATTTGCTTGTGCCTGTGTGCGTGTCTTCTAGCCACATCGCGTTTGGCAGTATTCGCATGGAACCTGTGTTTATGATTTTGGGACAATCTGCTGCGACAGCCGCTTGTCTATCGATCGACAAAAACGTGGCCGTTCAAGATCTCAACTATACCGACCTCAAGCTGCAACTCGAGCGGGATAAACAAGTCTTAGACATTCCCACAGTACCCCGTTTTCGTTCCAGAAAGCTAAAAGGAATTGTCGTGGATGACAATCAAGCCAAGCTTCAGGGGCATTGGTCGTTGTCAGCGGCCAATGATCCGTTTGTCGGTAGCGGATACCGTCATTCAGGTGGACCGGATTCGACTTCAGGTTCCCGTTCAGGCACTGCGAAGTCTGCTGAATTCAAGGCGACGTTAAAACCTGGCCGTTACGAAGTTCGCATGTTTTGGCCCACAAACAGCAACCGAGCCAGCAATGTGCCTGTGATTATTGCTCATGCGGAAGGATCGTCGCGGATCGTAGTAAACCAAAAGACTCGCCCGAAAAGATCGGCAGACTCTTTTTCACTGGGGACGTTTCGTTTCGATTCAAACGGTTCAGTGAAAGTTGAAACCGAAGAGACTGATGGCTATGTGGTCGTGGATGCGATTCAGTTTCTTCCCAGAAGCAATTAGCCGTATTGGCGTCTTGCTTGGTGAGAATCAGATTCCAATGAAATGCAAACCGATTGAAGAACTGTGTGTTTCAGGAGCCGGGTTCTATGAACTCGATCTGCATATTCGGCCTCAAAGAATCCGACTCCAGAAGCATGCTGCTGTGATTTCAGGCAACAGCCATTAAAATGAAAGAACAACCCTCTTGATGCGGGCTTTATTCTTCAGCCTTCTCCTTCAAAATCTTTGATCGCTTCGATGTACCTATTCCAACTTGCTGAACGAGTGGCTTTGGGACTTGCCCAAGTTGATCAAGATCGACTGGAGCGGCATCGCGACTTTCTAAGATCTCAACAGATGCCTGACGGTGGATTTCGTGGGCGAGAAGGTGATTCCGATTTATACTACACGGGGTTTGCCGTTCGCGCACTCGCGATTTCAGGAGGACTTGAGCAGACGGATCGCTTGGCCGAGTATCTGGCAAAGCAGGCCCCTTTGAAACTGAACATCATTGATTTGCTTAGCTGGTTGTACAGCGCGTTGGTCGTTCAATCGGCCAGTGGAATCGACCTGTTAGCCGATGTGTCTGCCGATTTCCCTGTTCAAGTCGGTGACAAGCTAGAAACGACTCGGACCGCAGACGGCGGATACGCCAAAAGCACAGAAGGCGCGGCAGGCAGTACCTATCATTCTTTCATGGTGGCGTTGACGTATGAATTGGTCGGCCAAACATTGCCTCGCCCCAACCGCTTAATTCAGTTTCTGTACGACCGACAAAGAAACGACGGTGGCTTCGTTGAAATTGCGCCCATGAAACGCAGCGGCACAAACCCAACAGCAGCAGCTGTCGCTTTGCTAAACAGTCTCGGAGGAATGGACGAAGATATCGCCGACGATGTTCTAGGATTTCTCACAGATGTGGTCAGCACCGAAGGAGGGTTTCAAGCAAATACTCGAATCCCCTTTGCTGATGGACTTTCAACCTTCACTGGTTTGCTCACAGCACAAGACTTAGGTCGTCGAGACCTCATCAAACCCCCTCAAGTTCTCCGCTGGCTACAAACCTCACTAGAATGCGAAGAAGGAGGCTTCAAAGGAGCAAGCTGGGACCAGCAAGCAGACGTTGAGTACACGTTTTATGGTCTCGGAGTCCTTGGGCTGCT
>CAYTUE010000071.1:9533-21490 GCA_964441085.1 uncultured Planctomycetaceae bacterium | reverse complement strand
GTTTTGTGATGGAACACGAGCGCCATTGTGTCGGTTTCGTTGAATTTTCAGTAAAAACGTCCAGTTCTGACGTGACTTGCCAACGAACTGTAGCTGCAACACTGCAAAAACCTGTGCATGCTTGACGCTGCGGTACTGTGACTTCTATCTTTTGCCTAGGAATTTCGGAGACAGGCCATGTGTCCTTCCTGTCGGTGGCAACATGACACGTTCATCGCACGAAGCACAAATGGTCCGGAATGCAGGTTTTCTATGTAAATCGAGTCAATTGCCGGTCGGAAGTGCGAATCCACAGCAAGTCATCTCAGACACACGCTGCGTAAAACCGAACGAAAGACACAATACCTTTCACATATCCCTGTGACTCATCTGTTAAGGTGATGCCGGGACTGATAATAAAAACTAACCGGGGAGCACCGCATATGTCGGACTGGCTGGAACGCTTTGTGAACGATGGCACGATTGGGCCGAGCCAACTTGAAGAAGCTCGCAACCATGCCGCCAGCCTCGGGGTGACTGTTGAAGATGCACTCGTTCAGCTCGGCTATATTTCCGGTGCTGACCTTGGTCGAGCACAAGCTGAGCAATTTAACTACGAGTTCGTCGACCTCGAAGGCAGGCAGATTCCCAATTCGGTCATCGAAAAGGTGTCGGAATCGATCGCACGCGAAAACATTGTGATTCCCGTGGATGTGCAAGGCGACACCGTGATTGTTGCCATGCATAACCCCAACAACATCGAAGTGTTGGATAAGCTTCGGTTTATGCTGAATACCGACATTACTGTGGTGATGGCTCAGGTTGAAGCGATCCAAGGTGCCATCAATCGGCACTACGGGCAAACCGAAACCGAATCTGTCGACACCATGATTTCGGAATTCACTGAAACTCAAATCGACTTTACAGCCACAGAAGCAGAAGCCGCCATTAAGGGCGATGACGACGAGAGTGCTCCCATTATTCGCTTGTGCAACCTGATTATTCAGGAAGCCATGCAGATGCGAGCCAGCGATATCCATGTGGAACCGTTTGAGGATCGAGTTCGCATTCGTTACCGAGTGGACGGAGCACTGCTGGAGCGCGATAGCCCGCCAAAAAGGCTGCTGGGAGCCATCCTGTCTCGCTTTAAAATCATGGCGAAAATGGACATCTCCGAAAAACGACGTCCTCAAGACGGCAGAATCAAAACTCGAAGCGGCAGTAAGGAATTCGACCTTCGAGTCAGCATTTTACCGACGAATCACGGCCAAGCGGTGGTGATGAGAATTCTGGACCGAGACAACATCAAGATCGGAATCCGAAACCTCGGCTTCAGCGATGACAACTACCAAACATTCCAAAATATTATTCGGCGTCCCAACGGTATCTTTTTGGTGACAGGCCCCACAGGGTCTGGAAAGACAACCACTCTCTACAGTGCGTTGGGCGAACTGAATCGTCCCGATCGCAAAATCATCACCGCAGAGGACCCTGTTGAATACTACCTGCCAGGGATTAACCAAGTGGAAGTGAAGCACTCCATCGGCTTCGACTTCGCCAAGATTATTAAGTCGATGTTGCGACAAGCTCCCAATGTGATTCTGGTGGGAGAAATTCGAGACACAGAGACTGGAGAAATGGCTGTTCAGGCTAGCCTCACTGGACACTTGGTTTTCAGTACACTACACACGAACGATGCGCCCGGATCCGTTACGCGTCTGATTGACATGGGAGTGCAGCCTTTTCTGGTTGCATCATCTTTGATGGCGGTCATGGCACAGCGGCTTGTGCGAGTCGTCTGTGAAAAATGCCGCGAACCCTATCAGCCCAATCCAGAAGAAATCGACTTCTTCACGCTGTCGGACGAAGAGCTGGATGGCGGTGACTGGGTGAAAGGCAAAGGCTGTTCAGTCTGTCAGCACACTGGCTTCAAGGGACGCCGGGCTGTATTCGAACTGATGACAATGAACGCCACTCTCCGAGAGATGGCGTTTAATAGCGAACCATCGCAGAATATCCGTCGCCAAGCTCGATTATTCGGCATGAAAACCATCGTGGATGATGCTCGGGACAAGGCAATGGCGGGAATGACAACACTTTCTGAGGTCATGAAGCTGTCAAAGGGAGGTCATTAAGAAAATTTTGTTCACCCAGTGGCTGCAAGCAGTGAGTCAAGCACAGCTTGCTACTGGGCGATCGCGTGCCTCCTAGGGTGAGTGGCTTGCGGGTGAGTGACTTGCGGATGGCAGTCACGCAATATTCTTCAGTCGGCTGTTGTGGGCGAATTCGGCCATCACGGGCAATTGCCAACCTTGCGAAGTCAACCTCACTCAGCCATCAGAGGGCAGCTTTTTGCAGTTGCCTTCCTTTCGGAATCCCAAACCCCAATGATATGACGTCCAAGGAAAAGGATTTCGCAATTTGAGTGCCCACCAGTCATTGGTGGGAAAGCTCAATACTGCAGGCGATGCCTGCTCTCTCAACTTAACCTTTTGAAAATAAATTTCCCCCCTTTCACCATACCGCTGCCCATGCAGCCAACGTGAAGGGACACGGTGCCGGAGAACGTGAATGGCTCGCCAAATCCAGATTGACAAGCTGCTGGAAACCGTCGTTCGAGACGGTGTGAGCGATTTGCATATTACGGTGGGGCAACCGCCCGTTGTTCGTGAAAGCGGGCACATGAAGCGGCTAAACACCAAAAGCTTAGACAAAGAAGACACGACGGCGTTGATGAAAAGTATCACGCCAGAGCGAAACCAGCAGCAGCTTCAAGAACGCGGCGGAACAGACTTTGGATTCGCGTTCGGTGACAAGGCTCGATTCCGAGTTTCCGTGTTCAAACAGCGCGGCATGATTGGGATGGTGCTTCGCCGAATTCCCAACGAGTTCTTAACCTTCGAGCAACTGGGGCTGCCTCCTGTTGTTCGTGAGCTGATCCAAAGGCCTCGAGGGTTGTTTCTCGTAACCGGCCCAACAGGATCCGGCAAGACAACCAGTCTTGCCAGCATGATCAACTGGATGAATTACAATCTGGATCACCACATCATTACGATGGAAGACCCGATTGAATATTACCATGACCACAACAAGTCGACGATCAATCAGCGTGAAATCGGCGTCGACTGCCCCACGTTCCCCGAAGCTTTGCGAGGAGCTTTAAGACAAGACCCTGACGTGATCTTAGTTGGGGAAATGCGAGACCTTGAAACCATTGAAGCGGCCATCACGGCGGCTGAAACAGGGCACGTTGTGTTTGGTACATTGCACACCACTGGGGCTCAGGGAACCGTTGACCGAATTATCGATGTTTTCCCGACCAATCAGCAGTCTCAAATTCGTACTCAGTTGGCCAACGGAATCATTGGCATTCTGTCTCAAGCGTTGATGCCTCGAAAGCCAAAGGGGCTTGTCGCTGCCTATGAAATGCTGGTGGTGACGAGTGCGATTAGTAACCTGATTCGAGAAGGGAAAACATTCCGAATCAACTCGTCCATCCAAACGGGACGCAAGTTCGGAATGATTCTATTGGATGACAGCCTGTTTAATTTGTGGAAGAATGGGCTGTGCGAAGAAAACGATGTCATCACAAAATCAAACAACCCCGGTGAGCTGCGAGCGCGAATTGAGCGAGCCAAAAAGGGAGTGTTCGACGACAGCGATGGTGATGGAGACGATGATGACGACGATCTCTACGATGACTAAGCCCCTGCCTTTCAGGTTCAGTCTGCCCCAATCCTTCGCCCCACCCCTGCCTCTCCTTTCAAGTTCAAACATAAGCTAAAACTAAAACTAAGACTAAAACTAAAACACTTATTTAACCCCTCATACCATCTATGCCTCAACGCAAAATCGGACAAATCCTAGTCGATCTTGGCTACCTGAATGACGACCAGCTGTGGGACATTCTTGAGGAGCAAAAGCAGTCTGCAGGACTGCTTGGCCAAGTCGCCGTCCGTATGGGCATGGTGACTGACGACCAAGTCACCCAAGCTCTCGCCGAGCAGTGGGGAATGCCAGTCATTCGCCTTTCGGAAACCAACATTCCTCCGCAAGTGCTGGAGGTTGTCCCGGAAACGATGGCCGAAATTTACAAGATCATGCCGGTGTCGATGAAAGACGACACGCTGATCGTGGCGATGGCAGACCCTCAAAACGTGGCCGCGCTTGATGACCTACGGAACTTCTTAGGGCATGAGGTTCGAGGCGCCGTCAGTAGCTTGGCGGATGTTGAAGAAGCAATCGCCAAGTACTACGCCGATCGCGACGAAAGCATCGAAGATGTGATCGACGAGATGCGAGACGACGACGAGGAGGGCAAGGGGCCAGGCGGATATGATCTCGCGTCAGAGGAGGAACTTTCTGACGCCGCTCCCATCAAAAAACTGCTCAACATGGTCATCTTGCTGGCAATCAAGGACCAAGCCAGCGACATCCACTTCGAACCGTTCGAAGACGAGTTTAAAATTCGAGTCAAGGCAGATGGGATCCTGTACGAATTGGTGCCACCTCCTCGGCATATGGCCTCCGCCATTGTGTCTCGAATTAAGGTGATGGCGAATCTGGATATTGCGGAACGCCGCATGCCTCAGGACGGGCGAATCGAACTGAATGTCGGAGGCAACCCGGTTGACTTGCGCGTCAGTGTGTTGCCTGTGCTGTTTGGTGAAGCGGTTGTTATGCGAGTGCTCGACCGAACCGTTGTGGCGCTCGATCTGAACAAGATTGGTATGGACCCAACCATCCTTTCTCGGTTCCGCCGGATGATTGACCTGCCAAACGGAATTCTGTTGGTAACAGGCCCCACTGGTTCCGGAAAAACAACCACGCTGTATTCCGCTCTCAATGAACTGAATGATGTTGCAACCAAGGTCATCACGAGTGAAGACCCCATCGAATACGACATCGAAGGCATTACTCAGTGCCCCGTGAATCCTGAAATTGGAGTTTCGTTTGCGAATATCCTGCGAGCGATCCTGAGGCACGACCCGGATAAAATTCTGGTTGGAGAAATTCGAGACTACGAAACGGCGGAGATCGCTGTTCAGAGCGCGCTCACCGGTCACCTTGTGTTTAGCACATTGCACACAAACGACGCCCCAACAGCCATTACTCGAATGCGAGACATGGGGGTGCCTGCGTTTCTTATCACGGCCTGTGTTGAGGGCATTTTGGCTCAACGTCTGGTTCGGAAAATTTGCACGGAATGCCGAACAGAATTCGAACCATCTGATGAACTGCTCATGGAGCTTCAGCTGCCGCTCGATGTGGCCCGTAAGTACAAATTCTACTTTGGTAAAGGTTGTAGCCGCTGCAGCAACAGTGGGTACAAAGGGCGAATTGGACTGTATGAATTACTGAGCGTCACAGATGAAATTCGAGACGCAGTGGCGAGTGAGCAGTCGGCTGATGAAATTCGTGACATTGCCCGGAATCAGGGCATGACTACTCTGCGAGAAGCTGGCCTCAAGCTGATTTTTGACGGAAAGACAACCATTGACGAAGTCGTCAGAGAAACAGTAATGGAGGATCTCGACTAACGTTCACAAACTCTGGACAGTGTCGCGAATTTGGAACAGCGCGGCTTCCGCTTCGGCAGTGTGTGAAGCATCAAACCAAATCAACAATACGACCTTCGTTGCTGCGAAAAAGACAAAAGGAATGTCCCCGCTTGCTGGTTCGTTCAACGTAAAACCTCGATAGTTACGGAAGCGAGAGAAGAAACAAGCACAGGATTGGCAAAACTGCAGATTGGGTCAGGTGATTCTGCTGTCACGTGCTGTGACTGTTTCATTTCAAAGCAATCACCGTCACGTGCCGCAAAATTAAAATTTAAGGCAATTGATTGCCACTGGCCAGTATTTTGGCATTATCTGGCTAGGCCAGTTGGCGAAAAGTACAACACATGGGCAACCACAAGACAATAACGAATCGGTATCTGTCTTAAGTTGCCTCAGCAAAATCGAACACTTTAGTCGCTGCAACTCTTCTGTGGCGACTGAGTGTGCTGCAAACTGTTAGCCCTGAATGGTTTAGGGCGTTTATTCTAAAAAAGGAATATGACTTGCTGAACCTGTTGAGTTAGCTTGGTGAACTTACTGAAGTGAATCGAATTGGTTCGGTTGCACTTACAAGTTTGCTTTTCAGCGACAAGGGTAGGTTTCAGCAGAAGTACCGAAATGTTGTGAAGTGAATGTGGATTTTGCTTTGCGTCATTACCTTCTGACGAAACGTCACACGGAGAATGAATCATGCCAGTCTTCCAATACGAAGCAATGGACGCGTCGGGTCTTGAGGTAAAGGACACGATTGAAGCGCCGACAAAAGGTGAAGCTGAAACAATGATTCACGAGAAGGGCTTCTACGTATCGAAGATCCGTGAAAGAGAGCGCAAGAAAAAACAGAAGGCCTCCGCCAAGGACAAAGCAGCTAGCGGTGGCAAGACATTTACGATTGGTAAGGTGAAGCCAAAGCTGCTGACCACGTTTACTCGTCAGTTATCAACTCTTCAAGATGCTGGTCTGCCTTTGCTGCGAAGCCTTCGCATCTTGGAAGGGCAAAGTAAGCCTGGACCACTTAAGAACAGCCTGATGGATGTGATTGAAGACATCGAATCAGGAAACACGCTTTCGGAAGCCATGAGTAAGCAGCCCAAAACGTTTGACAACCTGTATGTCAACATGGTGAAGGCGGGAGAAGCCGGTGGTGCTCTTGAAACCATTCTGCAACGACTTGCTGAGTTCAAAGAAAAGGCTCAGTCGCTGAAGCGTAAAATTCAAGGGGCGATGATCTATCCGACAGCTGTGATTGGCGTGGCGGTTTTGATCGTGTCCTTCATTATGATCTTTATCATTCCGAAGTTTCGAGACATCTTTGCTGGCTTCGGAGTCACCCTGCCAGCGGCCACTCAGTTACTGATTAATCTGAGCAACTGGATGTTGAGCTATTGGTACATGTTGTTCGTGGCACCATTAGCGACTTGGTTGTTCATTAAAATTGTAAAGAAGAACAAAACGGGAGCCTTCATTGTCGACTGGTTGTCGTTACGCATCCCATTGGTCGGGAAGATTTTACACATGGGCATCATCGCCCGAGTGACGCGAACCTTAGGAACGTTGATTGCATCGGGGGTTCCCATTTTAGAAGGCTTGTTGATTTCTCGAGACACTTCAGGGAATCATGTTTTTGAGCGAGCGTTCGACAATATCTATACGGCAATTCGTGAAGGGGAAACCATTTCGGTTCCCTTGAAGGAAGCCAAAATTGTGGACGACATGGTTGTCAACATGGTTGATGTGGGTGAAGAAACAGGAGCCTTGGACGACATGCTCTATAAGGTCGCTGATGTCTACGACGAAGAAGTCGAAGTTCGAGTCGAAAGCATGGTGTCGTTACTTGAGCCCATTATGGTTGTTGTCTTGGGGCTGATTGTCGGTTTCATCGTGATCGCGTTGTTCTTGCCGTTGATTAAGCTTCTGAACGACCTGTCTTAGGTCAAAACATGGTTTCAAAAGTTGGTCTCGGGCAAATGCTCGAGACCAACAAATCCATGCACAAAGCAAACGTCTCAACGAGAGGCGGTTGCAATAATGAATAGGAAAGCAGTGACCCAGCGTCATCGAAATCGTAAGACTTCGGTTGTCACTTGTGTTGTTGCAAAGTGAAGGTGAAGAAGGCCGTAATTAGAAATACGACTTGCTGCGGCGATCGATCAAGCGTTAATTAATTCGAAGCCATTGGCTAAGAAATACCCACTGGAAATCAGGGGCGAATACGATGAAGCGACAGAATCAAAACGAAACTCAACTTCCCACCAGCCATCGTTCTGCGTTTACGCTGGTGGAAATTCTCACGGTCATTGCAATTATCAGTATCTTGATTGCGTTGGTGTCGCCAGCGATTCTAAACGCCCTTGGCAGTGCTGAAGAAGCAGCCGTGGCAGTTGAACTGACTCAACTGGACCAAGCTCTGACAGCATTCAATGCCAAGTTCGATCGTTATCCTCCGTCAAGCATTACACTTTATGGAGACAAAGCTGGCTGGGACGGTGACCCTGTTGCCAAAAGCGCGATTCGCTCAATCTGGCGTGACTTCGACTTTTCCACCGGAGGGCGAGGCACGGCGGCTCATCCATGGGGAGCAGGTCCCATCACACTGACCGGCGACGAATGCCTTGTTTTCTTTCTGTCAGGTGTGCCCGCTAGCAACGGAACTTTGACTGGGTTTTCGGTTGATTCGCGACGGCCATTTCAAGTTGGCGGAAGTCGAATTGATCCATTCTTCACTGGTTGGAAAGATCGTGAAACTCGACTTATTGACACAGATGGCGACGGCATCTTTGCTTATACGGACGGGTTGAGCGATACAGACGCCACCATCTTCTATTCGGCTGCAACTCGTGGGCGGTACGCTTCCAGTCAGCCAGCCTACTTTCAGGCGGATGGAACGACGCCTTGGAATCCCGACACTTTCCAGTTGATTGCTCCTGGCGAAGATGGCAACTTGGGCACAATTACTGAAGCGGCAGCCGGAGCCAAAGTGATTTGGTCGGAAGGAATCACCTTAGGAAATACACGTCAGACGGAACGAGACAATATCACTAACTTCGCCGGTGGAACTCTTGAATAATCTGGGAGACAAGCCCCTTGAAACAGGAGATTCTGTAATGCACATGAAAACACAAAAAGCCAGACGCGGATTCACAGTGTTAGAGCTATTGGTCGTGGTAGCCATCATTAGCTTTTTAGTTGTTCTAACAACAGCCGTCTTAGACGGAATTACAGATCAAGCGAACGAAGAAGCAACTAATACCACGATTCAAAAAGTGAATCGCTTATTAGAGCAGCGAATCAACGCTTTTGATCGATCGTTTCGATCGGTTGAAGCTCAAAGAGCTGACGAGTTTCGCGGCTTTGTTGCAGCTGTGATTGCTCCCACGTTGAGCTTGCCTGCTGTGCAAGTGGAAACCATTCTGGACCGAGTCACTCAAGATGACCCTGTTTGGAATATCCTAGGCAGAAAAGCGGCCTACCGATTCGCGTTTCCGCAGCGAATGACGTTTTCCACATCCACTCCCACACTGCAAGGCTGGGACTTGATGCCAGATGCTGATGCGTCCACCGGACAAGGTGGCATTAACGATCAGGTCGGTTCAGACAATTCTCCTGGCGCTGATGGCATTCCGGACAATATCGTAAACCGGATGTTGCGGGACGTCAGTCGGCAGACTTTTCGAGATGCCAATAATGGTACAGATCCAAACGCCGCAGAACTGGCAGCCGAAATCGATTCCAACTGGGCCATCCACCTTGCTCATGAAGAAGCGGCTGTCAACGACCCTGACACACACTCAACAGAAAGTGCAGAACTGTTGTACTTTATGGTGTTTAAATCGGGCACCTTTGGAGCATCCACAACTGGCGAAGATAAGTTTCGAGGAAGCGAAATCGCTGATACAGACGGCGATGGAATGTTAGAATTTGTGGACGCGTGGGGGAACCCATTGCGGTTCTATCGCTGGCCAACTCGCTTGATTGATCCCAATCTCTCTCTGACTGCCTTCACTGCTGGCAATCAGCCCAACATCGAGGACCAAGGCGATGCCACAGACCTTTTCATGAGAGTCAGTCAGCAAGTCGACAATAACCCACCCACAGTTGTTGGTGTTGGAACTCGAACAGTCGAGGAAGATGAACGAGCGGTTGCCGATTTCCTGATCGCTGGATTGCCACGTCGAATCGAATTTACGAACGCTTTCGAATTGGCTTTGGCGGCTCGTTTGGATGACCCCAATATCCCCAACGAATCTCAGGTGATTATTCCTCCGGAACCGCTACTGCGAGACCCCGATGATCCAGCGGGCCTGCTGTATTCTTTACTTGAAAATGGATTGCAAGTTGGCCCCAGTTCGATTGACATTTCGGATGTCTTCAACGAACGCCAATACCATACTCCAGATACGTTTCATGCTCCCTTGATTGTTTCATGTGGAGTGGACGAGCTTCTAGGTTTAAGAGAACCATCCGACACGAACCAGCTTGGGCATGTCGCATTGTATGACTTCAGTCTTGGTGCTGATCTGACGGACCAGATTGCAGACAATCTCACTAGCAGAAACAGACGTGCAGGAGCCAGACAATGATGCATTTAGGCAAACCACACAACCGTCGTTCCGGCTACACGCTGATCGAACTTTTGATTGTGATTGCAATCATCACGATCATTTTGACCATGACGTTGGTGTCAGTGAATTATCTGACGAATTCTTCTCGAGTCACTGATGCTGCCAGTCAAGTTCAAAGTTTTTTTGCAGGTGCACGAGATCGAGCCATCTTTGAACGAGACCTGAGAGGTGTTCGCCTTTTTGTTGATCCCAACAATCCTCGCGCGGTCAGTTCCATGGCATATCTGCAGCCAGGCGAGCGATGGTCTGTTGGCACAGTTGACCTGAAAAGACTCGATACAGACGACAACAACGTCGCCGATTCTCCTGAGGTGTTTATCGTCGAAGGTTTTAATTTGGGTTGGTGGCAGCTCAAGCGACGAGGCTTAATCACAGAAGGTTCTGTGATTGAAATCCCTCAAAATAGCGGCCAGTTCTACGAAGTCAGTACATCACTCATTCAAGTCGATCAGCCGCCTGGAAATCTTCAAGATCCTCCGGTTCCAGAACAGCTGCTGCTTAGAATTCCTTACGCAGAACCTGGCGGCGGTAACAGTTCTGCTGTAACCGCATTTCAGGGACTCACGTACGAAATCCAACTTCCCTCTCAACTGCTTCCTCAAGAACCAAGCATCTTGCCTGAGGGCATTGTGATCGACTTGGACGGCAGTCAAATTCCAACAGCGTGGCGACCAGACCCAGCAGATGCTCAAGGACAGTTTTCTCCGTTCATGGATGTATTCTTTTCCCCCCGAGGCAATATTGTCGGTACGGCGGCCTCGTCAGGCTTGATCCATTTTTATGTGACGAGCGATGAAGATAGTTTCTTCCTGAAAGAACTGTTCGCTCGTAGTCCGACAACCGGAACGGCTGTTGAACTTCAACAGGTGGAAGCCAAAATCAGAAGTCTTGGCACTCCCTTTGTCCCGGCAGATCAATTGGATTCAACGATCGCCCCATGGTTGCCTTCGGAATTTACACCTGACGATCCTTATGAACCGCTTGATCGAAGAATCGTGACCGTGTTTGCTCAAACAGGAAACATTGTGGTCAATGAAGTCATTGGCACTGATGCAAACCCAACCCCAGACGGAATCGCCGATTCGCCTTATCTACTGTCGACTTCCAGTCGTGGAGTGAAATAATGCAAAAGACTCGCAGTAGTACCACCCAGCGTCGCGGTGTGACGCTTTTGGAAGTTCTGATGTCGCTAATGATTATGGTCATTGGCGTCACATCAGTGATCACGCTCTTCCCAATTTCCGCCTTGCGTTCCGCACAGGCCACTCGTTTGACTCATGCTGCTTTGCTGAAGCAAAATGTGGAAGCATTATTGGTTGCGGAACCCGATCTGATTTTCGACCCAGACGGTGACGGAGACTACAGAGAACATTTTCGAGGAGCTGACCAGTCTTCTCGAAATTACATCATTGACCCCATTGGCATCAATACCATGGCGGAATTCAGTGGGACTGGGCAACTGACGCCTGCTGCCCCTGCTTTCTTTGGTAACCTTTTTGATGGAACAACCGCTGCCCCTCCTTTGATGAACTGCCGTCGCTTTGATGGTGGAATTGTGTCTCGAGCGAATGCTCAGTTTGGCACGACAATTCCTTTTGGTTCGCGTGCGGCTCGATTAGAAGCTCAAAAATTCTGCAGTCTCGGCGATAGCTGGAGCATTATTTATGATTTCGTTCCTGACATAGGCTCCCTTGTCGCAGACGGAAGTGGAAACGCGGGAGCAATCGTGATGCCACTGGATCTGTTTGATAATCCAGCGACAGATGTCGATGCGATTAGTGCGATTAATGACTTG
>CAYTUE010000071.1:7989-9433 GCA_964441085.1 uncultured Planctomycetaceae bacterium | reverse complement strand
GGACGAGTGATCATCCAAACAATTCGCTCTGTTGATTACAGCTGGCTGCTGACTGTTCGCCGTAACCGAGACGGTGGTGTGCGAAGTCTTGATATCGTTGTTCGCTACGGAAAAGACCCTGAAATTCGTGATGAAACAACCTACGTTGTTACAGCAGCGACCCCCGATCAGCTGACCATTGATTTAAGCACAACTCCAGAAGAGTTGCTACCAAACATTGGCAATGGCGGTTACCTATTCGACACCGCTGCTGCTCGTTGGCATCGCATTCGAGATCATCAAGAAGTTGGCACCAATCTGCTTATCACATTCGAAATTCCAGCCGACCCGGTTGTTGGGCCAGTGCTGTTTTACCCCGGTGTCGTTGAAGTCTATTCACTGCCGTCACGAGATCTCTTAGTCAACGGCATCCCGCTGGATCAGCGTTAGCAAGGCTTGCTGTGCCCGCTCCGGGCGTCACTCAAGCAACTCACTAACATTGTTATTTTGTTAAGCAACATCATGCAACATACGCGGACACAACAAAAGCGATCTCGAAGCGGTTTCACCTTGGTGGAAATGCTGGTTTCTGTCACGCTGATTCTGTTACTCATGACCATGTTTGCAAGTATCTTTCAGGTTGCGACAGACAGTGTCAGGACGACGCGTGACATCAGTGAAAGAGACCAGAAAATCAGAGCGGTTACGACCGTAATTCGCAACGACTTGGCGAAGCGTACGATGAGATACACGTTCCCGTTCTACCCCAACGAAGATATTTCGTTAGGGCCGAGAACACCAGATGCTCGAGACGGATACTTTTACCTGTCTTGCAATCTGCCAGATGTGCAAATCGATAACCTACTGCAGTTCACGGTTGATGCTCGAATCACGGCAGAATCCGACGACACGACTCCCTACTTCGGCGCGTCACTGGAAGTGGAAGAACGCACCGGGACCACCCCTGCCCGAAACCTGTTTACGAATCCCAATCAGCCAGAAGTCGATGACGGCAGCTTAACGGCAGACGGCGCAGCGTCGTCTCCTGCTGCAGAAATCAGTTACTTTATCCGTGATGGAAATCTGTATCGTCGAGTCGTCCTGTTGCGCAGCCCGCGAAGAATTGCAGGAGCAGGCTTGGCCATTCAACCCACGGGAAGCACAGGGGGCGATTTGTTCGCTGGGCTCGATCGTTCGGTGGACCCACCTGTGTATGATGGTCTATTCGCCAGTCCTGGTGGTTTGACCTCGAATGACTTTTGGCGGTTCTTTGATTTTAGCGCCATTCCCAATAATCCGGGCGTGGGAACTCAGTCAGTCCAATTCATTGGCATCGATGCACTCAGCAACCAAATCAGTTCTTCTGGAGTGGCAGCCCCAGCGGTTGGCAATCCGGTTTATCGTTTTGGTTTTAATTCGTTCGGTTCAACGAGCTACGCTCCTGGGCTTTCGCGAGAACACGACA
>CAYTUE010000071.1:0-7889 GCA_964441085.1 uncultured Planctomycetaceae bacterium | reverse complement strand
CTGCTGCTGGCAGGGGTTCAACAATTTAACGTTGAAATTTGGGATGAGCGAGTATCACGATTCGTTGTTCCTGGCTACGGAAGTTCCAGTGATGGTGATGCATTTGTGGGAGACTACCACATCCGCCGAAACCTGAACTTCCAAGCGGGTGAGTACAAATACGGCCCACTGGGAACTTACAGCAATACTTCACCCGATCTTCTGGATCGCCAGCCACGAGTTTTTGACACGTGGCATCCTGTTGTGGCAAATGTTGCAGGCGGTGGCCGGATTGATTTTGGTGTCCCCAACATCGTCCCCAACATCGAGAGGATGTCTGAAATTCAGCCACCCTACATCCCTTATCTGTTCCATCCTCCACGGCAAAACGACCCTTCTTCACCCACTGATACCGGATCAGGACCATCTTCTCCACAGGCTCCTGCTGCAGATGCAACGTACTGGCAACCAGATGTTGATTACGTGGAAGGAGATGTTGTTTTTGCTAGGCTGAATACCACAAATCCGCCATTGAGCAGCTACAGCGGTTGGGATCTGAACGGCAATGGATTCCACTGGTTGGAAGATGCTGTTGGGCCGGGGCCAAACCTTCAACGAGTGATCCCACGGCAGGGTTTTCAGATTGCATATCGCTGTGTCGTTGCTGGTCGTTCCGGAACGGTTCCTCCAGCCTTCCCAGATTCTGGTGGGCGTCGAGTGGCCGAAGTGGCGACGGGCGGCGAACCAGTTTGGGTTTCGTTTGATAATCGCAGCCCACTTCGAGCAATCAGAATTACTCTGCAATTCATTAATGACAACACGGGACAGCCAAGGCAAACCACAATGGTCATTCCCATGTCAGCTAGGCAGTAGCCTTGTTCTAGATTTTGGTAGTTACAGATTCGTAAGAACCGAAACGCAACACACCCACACCTCTGCAGCTTAGGTGACCAGTGGCGTAGGTGAACAACAGAAGGCGGTAAGGCTATGAAAACACAAAAAACACATTACCAACCAGCTTGCGATCGCGCAGGGTCGACATTGATCATTGTCATTGCGCTGTTGGGGCTTCTGTCGTTTGTTGGCGTTGTCTTTTTCACGTTTGCAGCGCAAGAAAAAGCATCGGCAGAATACTTTTCTGAAGCTCAAAAATTTGAGATCCCAGCTGAAACAGATAATGTACTGCCGTTTGGTTTACGGCAATTAATTGTTGGGCCAAACGCAGAAGAAACAGACAGCATTCTGTTCAGCCCCACTCAACGTTTTTCGATGATTTCCAATGCGTTTGGATCAGACTTAAGCCCATTTAACGGTGGTGCTGGGGTCCGCATCGAATATGACGGTTCACTGGTCCCGCAGCATAGCGGTACTTTCACTACTCCCGCCAATCAAGGAACAGTGCTCGACTTTTTAGAAGTTGTGGACAGCCCGATGGCATGGGGGTTGGATCAGCTATCCGATCCCAATGGCGCCCGAACACAACTCGCCAATCTGTTTGACATTCGAGGAACACAGGGAATTGTTCCGGCCCCCGATGTGGATTACACGGCCCCTGATATCAACAGCATGTTTTTAGCCTATCGAGGGACGGCGTTACGAATTAACCAAGACGGAAGCCAAGAACTTGTCCCAGTGACGATCCCAACGTTCTTTCGGCCTTCGATGGTGAGAGTCGATGATCCTTTAGCTCCCTTTACGCCAACCAATCCCAACTGGGCCACGGATGACCCAACAAATCAGACGTTCGCTCAACGCAGTTTTCGACCTCACCCATCACACATTGTCCGTAACCTCACCACAGGCGATGCAGACTTTCGGTATTTCGCAGACGGCGCAGACGCAACGGCTGCAGGGTTAGTCAGTGGCCCATTTCTTTTCCTTCCTGAAAACTCAACCAACACCAACAACGACAATGCTGTTCAGGGAGAGCTTGGAATTTGGACGGGATCCTTCCCAACCGTTATGGAACTGGATGTCGACAACGATCGATTTGCTGAAGTGGATGGCACTACATCTCGAGAAGGAATCTGGCTCGATCTCGGCTACCCTGTTCAGGAAATCACAGTCGGTGGAGTTGTTCGAAAATACACTGTCTTACACTCGTTTACCGTGTACGATTTGGATTCACTAATCAATGTCAACATTCACGGCAACCTCGCTGGCTTACCACGCGACGGGACAATGCTAGATGACGGGACAATGCCAGGTGTTGTGACGAATAACGTCCTCAGACAGAGTTCTGTTTCTCAGTCGAACTTGGCACTCAGTCCAGCGGAAATCAATCCGACCTATGTTCTTCGTCGGTTAGACCAAGCGATCACGAACATGCCGACAGCTGTGTCGGATCACTTCGGCGAACACTACGGACGTACTGGCACATCGTTGACTGCTGTGGAGCAAGCCAACATGGAATTGATTTGGTTATTGACTGGGCGAGCAGAATTTAGTGCGACAGGAATTGATGACATCATTCCGGGCCGCTGGGGAGACATTCAAGCTCTTCTTCAAGCGCTCACAGCAGCACCTGTTGATGGGGGAGGAAGTTTAAGCCGATACCCACGTCCTGGCCGATCAGACCAGCTTGACCAAATTGTGAGTGTTGATGGAGGAGTCCGCTTTGGTGGCGACTTGACCACAGAAGGGACTCGTGGATTCGATGATAACGGAGACCGTTTCGAAGGCGAAGCACTGATCCCTGCTGGTATCCGTCGTCCATTTGGTCGACCAATCGACTTTGCAGGAACAGGGCGTTACACACAACAACAGCTATCTGGCTTTGATGTGGCAACCGGTCAAGCAACGGGCGCCGCTGGTAACCCACTCGCTCGTCTCACGAACTCGACGTCCTCACCAGCGGCATGGCCCAGCTTTGATGGTTACAGCGTTGTTCGAGAACCCAGTTTGATGCCCGGTGATAGCAATGTCTTTAACTTTGCCCCGAGATATTTGTTTGGCCCAGACCAGATGCCTGGTGGCGGTGATGATTTAATCAGCAACCCATTCTTTGATCCGTTGTTCGAAGATCCAATGGAAACCGCTGTCGACATCGACAATCCGCGACGTCCGAGCGACAACATTTTTAGTGCTGAAGAAATGTTTCGGTTGCATCTGAATGGTGCGGATTATGTTCAAGCAGACGATCTTTCAAGATTAAGCGATTTGGCTCCATGGGCGCTTGATGAAGCAAGTAACCGACGTGAAATGGTCACGACTGTCAGCAACACGCTACGTCACATCCCATTCCCCCACCCATTCGGTATTGATGGCCGTCCGGGAATTGGTGGACTGGATGATGACGGTGACGGACAGATCGACGAGCTTGATGAAGTTTTTGCCAGCACCGTCACGAACGCTGACCCAACAGATGATGAGCTTGAATCTGATTCTCGCTGGCGTGCGTGGGAATGGTCGGCAGACCAAGACCAAGATCGCAACCTTGAATTTCCACCTCGGTTTGGCCCTGTTCTGCCCTACAGCGTGACTCGATCTGCCTCTTCGTTCCCTCAAACAATCGCCGACCCGTTCCGTTCTGCTTTCCGCCGAATGATTACCGTTGAAGCGGGCGAACCGACTCAAATTTTTGGACACCTTGCCGCCAGCGTCAATCAGCTTGTCGATGTTCCACGGCAGTTTGATCAAGGCACAAACACGAGCAGTATTCCAGTGGAAGGCACCATTCAGTTTCTGAGATACATCCAGCAGGTTGGTTTAACATTCAGAACGTTAACCGAACATGCTTTGGCAGACGAAGACAATGCTGCCACTGAAGGAAACATCATCACGCTTGACCATAGCACCGACGAAGGCGAAAACGACGACGGCGATGATGTTTACTTCGATGCATCTGCCGTTCCTTTTCCTCCTACAAATGTCCGAGAGCGTGAATTTTGGGCTCGCCGAGATCGCCAGCAGTTGGCTCGTGATTTCTACGTTTTGCTTTACACATTGGGTGGTGCCGAATTAGACGGAAACGGCTTTCCATTGGACTACACGGGCATCAACGATCCTAACGCTGTCGATGCTGCCAGCGGCCGTCTGTATTCTCATGCCCAACTGCGTCAGATGGCTCAAATGGCCGTCAACATGGTGGATGCGTTAGACCCAGATGATGTGATCACGAAGTTCGAATACGACAAAAATCTCGGAGACGGCTGGAATCTCGACGACGACGCATTTTCTGACGATGGATACACGGTCATTGCCGAGGGAGCTTCGGAATTTGCCAACGTCACAGAAAACGGCCGATACCGCGAAGACAGTGGTTCACCGACTTTCGATCGAGGCGTCGTTTATGGTGTGGAAGCACAACAGTTAACCTTTAACGAAGTGTTTGCTGTTCGCACCCCAGAACTTATGGCCGATCATCCAGCGACCTTCCATGACGACACCAACGGCCCAAGCGATGTCTTGCATTTTGAACTTCAAAATGTGTTGCCAACCCCTGTGAACCTCGGAGAATTTTCGAATACGGCTCAGCAGGGAATCTGGCGTGTGATTCGTCGAGATCGAGAACCAGATGCTGGTGCTCCCAATGAAGAACCGATTCGCGATCCAAACGATTTCGAACGCGCGATTGTCGTTCTATCAAATGCCAAAACGGATTCCGTGGTTCCGGGCGGTGATCGACTGATCATTGCCACAGCAGGCCCGATGTATCAAGGTCCGGGTGGTGTCGACATGCCAATCAGTGACTTTTATATCGATGTCGACAACACCATGAACTATACGGTTGCCGAAGATTTCGAAAGAATTTCTCCCGACATCGATAACGCAAACAGTTCCGTGACCACGACAACGGGCTTGACTCGAACCGTTGCTGCCAGCAGTCCTTTGATCGCTGTGGATATCGACACTCAAGTCGACACAGAATCAGGAACTCACTTCGCAATTACCGACGACAGTTCACCAACTGAACTTGCCAAGGGCGCATTTCTTGAAGATGTTGATTCAGTCGGTGATCCATTAGTTGAAACGTACGGAGGAAACCGAGCCTTCAATCGCCGGTTGCCTCCAGGTTTAAGTACGAATCGTTTTGCTAGCACAGGCGACTTGGGTTTCGAATTAATTTTGCAACGTCGAGCCAACCCAAATCTTCCAGCGTTGGATGCGGACGAAAACCCATGGATTGAAGTCGATCGTGTTGTTGTCGAATTCGAAGAAATGCCCTTGGATGAACCAACCACTCCAGTCACTGTAGGCGAAATTCAGACTCGATTAACGAACTTGGGTAGCAACGAACGACAGCAGCCACTGGTGTCCTTAGAATCGAAGTTTAGCACGGCCGCTCAACCAGACTTCCGGCATAACACGATTGGCCAAGCAAACGAATCTTTGGCGACCCCGTGGAATTTGCACCAAAACCATCCCGATCGCGACTTTGCATCGATTGGTGACCTATTTTCCATCCCCATCATTGGACCAGAACTGTTGACTCAACGGTTAATCTGGTCACGCCGAGGTCCAGAAGATCAAGGCCACACGTTTGCTCGAGATGGCGTCATCAACGGGCTTGAAGTGATGCCAGATCTCACAGCAGCTGAATCTCTTCAGCTTGTTGATGATGAAACCAACTTGGTTCCTCCCACCGCTGATGTTTTGATCCCTGAACTACTGACAACAGCAGATTCAAAATTCCTGCGTCCGAATTTTCCAGATGGGCAAACCAACGGGAATTCATTCCGAGACAATCGCTGGTATCGAGCTCTCACATTTTGGGAGGTACCTTCACGAGTGAATCGAATGCTTGGTGACCCACGATTTGAAACTCGAGTTCCCGGTAAGCTCAACCCCAATACGATCCGTCATAAGGAAGTGTTTGCTGGGCTGTTAGATGACGCCACAATCGCTGATCCACGAGACGATCCGTCTTTGATTAATTCGCCGCCCGTTGCGGCCTTGAATTCATTTCCTGACGGCCCGTTTATGTCCAGTGTCGTTGATCCCGGTGATCGTTATGCCCAGTTCTTGCTGTCTCGTGACGGTCAAATTCCGACCTTAGACCCAGAACAAACAGGTGCAGCCAGCAATGTCACCATGGTTGTTCCAGGCTTGCCGTTTCAGGCAAACATGCCGGGACCATTTCGTCCTTTGACATCGGACAGAAACTTGAATCCTAATGGAAACGGCATTAGCCATACGCTGCTTCGGGCTGCTCACGGAATTAGCAACCAAACAGCAGTCGCTCTTCCCAACCGAGCAGAACGGCAATGGTTAGAAATTGGCAACGATGCGACTCACAACGCCACCGCCGCGAATGGTATGACTGTGGGCACCACGGCAACATCGGCCGAGCGACTTCAGTTGCTTTCTAAAATCATGAATCACACGACAACAACAAGTAACACGTTCATCGTGTTCGCAACAGCTGGGTTCTTCGAATGTGTTGAAGACCCAACCACGGGACTTGTTCGAATTGGTGGTGAGTTCGATTTGAATGACGATGGTGTGGTTGGTGAAACGGGCGGAGATCGTCAACGAGCCGCTTACATCATTGACCGAACCGAAGCGCTGAATGCGTTCGATCCGGGGACTGGCGACTTTGATTTCACCCGATTGATCAAGGCAGAAATCAGCTTAGACTAGGTCGCCGTCAAACGACACAAAGCCGCAGCTGCAGAACGTCTGTTCTTTGGCTGCGGCTTTTTTCATTTGTGGGTCATCAAGCCTGCTGAACTAAAATCCACGACAGCTGGTGCCCGCACAATGCGTGATTGTTTTGCAGTCGTTATAATTTCTGCGTGCAACCAATCTTGTAAGCCGTTGCTTTTTGCTACCAGCCTGAATTTTTAGGCTGATTTTTACTACCAACAAATAGGACACACACGATGGCTCGTAGTCAGGGGCTTTGTATTGCCGATTCTTTAAAACTGACACTCGGCTATGCGGAGCGACTGTTGAAAGGGATTTCGGCAGATCAGTTTGCTCGATTCGCAAACATTTCCGGCACCGTTGTGAATTCAAATCACCCAGCCTTTATTCTGGGGCACTTGGCGCTTTACGGTCCACGAATTGCCAGCGAACTGGGCGGCGAAGCCGTCGCAATTCCAGAATCATTCGACCCCGTGTTTTCACATACGGTCACTTGTGTCGACGATCCGGATGGCACCATTTACCCAACGATGGATGAAATCACGACCGTCTACTTTTCAAGCTATCAAAAAGCATTGGCCGCTTTGGAAACAGCAACAGACGAACAGCTTGCTGTGCCCAATCCAACAGAAGCCATGATTCCAAAGTTTCCGACAATGGGTTCGATGCAGTCCTTTTACGTTGGGGGACACATGATGATTCATTTGGGCCAGCTCAGTGCATGGCGACGCATGATGGGCATGGAACCAGCCTAGCGTTGCCCCACAGCATCACGATCATCGCAACGTGATGCAGAAATCACGCGATATCGCCAATGAACGCAGAATGAACAAACGCAGATTCAATGAACGTACAGTGAAGCACAGTTGTGGCTTCACCGTACGTTTATTTCACGGGTGAACATTTGCGAGTCAATAGTCGTGAGTCAATAGCCGTTGGTTCATTTCAACGCTTGTGCCAATTTGTAACGAGAGAAATCGACTACATCTGGGACTCTTGCCGAGTTTTAATTGTCTGTCTTGAGATTCCTCGTGGCCTACGCGACAATGTCTTTCCTACGTTCGTTGTCCGTATTGCCAATTCACTGGTACTGCGGACCCTGCCGAAGCGTTGTTGTCGTGAATTTGCAACAGACCGTCTTCTGCAACTGGCACATCTCATCTCTTGCCCAAACTGGTGTTTCACATGAAGAAGTGTTTATCGATCTTAACTTTTTGTATGCTGGCGATGCCCGCTTTCGCTGCAGAAAAGCCTGGCCTTGTTTCCGAAAAGCCGACCGAAGGTCGTTTCGTTGAAACCGATCAGGGTTTTATGGTGCCCTA
>CAYTUE010000070.1:19305-21533 GCA_964441085.1 uncultured Planctomycetaceae bacterium | reverse complement strand
AATCATCTTTGTGATCGTGATTCTCTTCTATGCCAGAATGATGAGGATGGAACGCAGTGATGACATAGTGATTGAATCCAATCCCGTCGAATCCAATCCCGTCCAATCCAACGCAGCGAATCCATTACAGAAAGGGATGACTTCTTGGTAGATCCTGCACCAGTGTCAGGGCCTGCACTCGTGATTGAATCCAAAAGCAAGCAAGCTGCTCCCAAGCATGACCGTGATGATCTCCACCCCTTCTAAAAACCCTTCGCAGCAAAGTTCGCTGCGCTACAAAGTTCTCTTCGGTACTTTCTCTTCGAAACATGCCAATTGATGTACGAACTCTTCTCAGGCGAGGTTAAAGTCCCAAGCACAACTTCGCACCAGCTTGGCGAGTCTTACTTTTACGCTCTCCCAGATAGAACTCACGCACTTCATGTCTGAAGCCGATCAGCACCTTCTGCAACTTGTGATTTCCGGAGATCCCGACGGTTGGCGACAGTTTATTGGCCGCTACCAAAAACGACTGATTGCGTTTGCCGTTCGTCGGACCAAAGAACATTCCACGGCAGAAGACTTAGTCCAAGAAACATTTCTGGGCTTCTTGAAAGGCATGGCAGACTATCAAACCGACAAAGAACCCGAAGCATTACTGTTTCACATTCTTCGTCGTCGGATCATCGATCACTATCGCAAGCAAGGACGCAGCATTCAGGAACGGATGATGTCCGCCTGCCAGCCAACATCCGAACATGATTCAACACAAGAAGACGTCGACCCCGATGCCAAGCCATCTGACTGGTCCGCCCAACAAGCGGAACTCAGCGATCAACTCACTCAAACATTGCATGATTCTCTACAAACGGTGGCTCAAGATCTGCAATCCGAACATCGCCTTCGAGACCTCAAAATCGCCGAAGGACTGTTCTATGCAGGCATCAAAAACAAGCACCTGGCTCAACTACTCGATATCTCAGAAAACGAAGTCGCTTACGTAAAGCATCGACTGCTAAACAAGATTCGACAAGCCGTTGCTGATAAAACAGAAGGCGAAGATCACAACGCAAACAACCACGCTTTCGATGTGCTCACCGAAATCAGCCCGCTGCATCAAGCATGGGAGCAACTTCGACCGACCTGCCCAAAACGTACGACGCTTGGCAAATTCATCATGGGTTTACTAGATACGGAATGGCAAAACTATATCCAGTTCCATGCGGAACAACTGGGCTGTACTTTCTGCCAAGCCAATCTAGACGACTTGCAACTTCCTGCTGCCAATGCAGACACAGAACTGCAACAACGCTTGCTGCAGTCAACGATTGGTTTTCTGAAACAGTAACCCAACGCGTGAGTTTTGGAGTCGCCCATTTTTGATGTGAATCATGTTTTGCGCGTGTCTTCAGCGTCACCTGCGGCCGTCATCTGCCGCTTTTCCATTTCAAGACAGACACGTCGCCAGCCGGGCAGCTGATGGCGTGAGCCACGATAGGGGCCACTGGGGTTTCCTTCGCTGCGCTCAGTTCAACTCCAGCCCCCCCGACTGGTCTTGTGAACGTGATCAAGTTTGAAGTGATCCCCAAAACGTCCTGACTGCAGTCAAGTGAAGCCACGTCTCCCATCAATGGCTTGCCCGTGTTTTTCCCTTGAAGGCCACAACAAGTCCGACTGAAACGCCTTCCATTTTATAAACCGAGTTTCCGTCAGCAGCATCCAGAACTAGACTGTCCGAGGTTCTCATGCGATGGTCTTCCAAACTTAACGTCAAGGCTTCGCATTTCCCGCCTGCCTTCAACGTCATTCTGTTTGAAAGACTGTGTTTCGTGCCCGACCCGGATCTTGTCAGCAAACGCACGCCCATCGGCATCATCGCAATCGCCTGCCTTACCATCTCCGCGATCCTGTTCTGTTGGACAGAGCACGAAGGGGTGTCAGCCGCCTTTTTGCGAGTCGGACTTTTGATGGCTGCATTTTGGCTGGCAATGCCCACGAAGTCTCGCCCTGCTGCATGGAAGTCTTTGCAGTCACCATGGACCCTGCCTGTCATCGTCGTGACGGCCATTTTGCTACCTCGGCTAAAATACATGCTGCCAGTGATTGCTGTCTTCGCGGCAATCGCATGGTTTGCTCGCCCTCGAAGAAAAACCTGAGGTTTCCTTTGCTGCGCTCGGTCCAACCCCGTCCACCCAAAACAGGCAACCCAAACTCATGAGCACACCCCTGTTGCGGCTGCCCGATTTTTC
>CAYTUE010000070.1:0-19205 GCA_964441085.1 uncultured Planctomycetaceae bacterium | reverse complement strand
AAAACAGGCAACCCAAACTCATGAGCACACCCCTGTTGCGGCTGCCCGATTTTTCGAGGTTCCACTACTACGGCAAAAGTGGTATTGGGTGACTGTCTTCATTACAACGACCGATCACAGTATTCCCGGATGGGCCAGCCGGGCCAACGATGATTGTCAACCCGCAAAGACGTGCGAGTTCATCATCCAACTGGCAAATTTTGCCGAAAGCGCGAGTCATGAATCATGCCCCCACATCTTCTCGACCTGTATCACGGTCTCAAGGTGGCCTCACGATGTGGAACGGAATGAAACTTTCTGGACTGCTGCGTTTGGCTCAGTCACGTCCCTCATTGCACTGGTCCCGCATGCATCGTTTTTTGCCTCTGCCATTTTTTGGAGCCTACAATTCAGCAATGGGGGCTTTGGAATCTTTGATCTACGGCAAGACGATCGAAAAAACAGAACTCACTGAACCACCTCTGATTGTTCTGGGATTTTGGCGAAGCGGCACCACGTTGCTGCAAAATCTTCTCAGCCATGACCCTCAGTTCGGACATCTGAATCTGTATCAAGCGATTTTCCCGTGGCACTTTCTGCTCACCGAAAAAGTGGCCAAAAAACTGACCGCTCCCTTCGTCCCTAAAACTCGCCCCATGGACAACATGGCCGTGTCTTGGGATGCGCCACAGGAAGACGACATTGCAACAACAATCATGTCGCAAGTTTCGCCGTACATGTTTTTGGCGAAGCCAGATGACTTGGAATCCTTCTGGCATGCTTTGGATTTTGATTCATTGCCCGCGGAACGAGTCGAAGAGTACAAAGCCTGCTTAACTCTACTGCTCAAGAAGATGACCGTGCGTTCACAAAAACGCATCATGCTGAAGTCGCCATTCCACACGTATCATGTGCCCACACTGCTCGATTTGTACCCCAACGCAAAGTTTCTTTATATCCACCGCAACCCGTATGACGTGTGGCGATCTGGCTGCCACCTTCGCCGCCGAATGATCGAAGAAAACACGCTTGGAAAACCGGTGTACCACAATGTCGAAGAAGAAATTCTAGGCACCTACCAAGCCGCCTTTGAACGCTATGAAACAGATCGCCACCAAATTCCGGAAGGCAACCTGCACGAAATTTGCTACGAACGCCTGGCAGCAGATCCCATTCAAGAACTGGGCGCTGCATACAGTGGCTTAAACCTAAGCGGCTTTGACGCGGTCGAAGAATCCATCCGCCCCACGCTGGTATCACTGAAGCAGTACAAGAAAAATTCGTTTCAACATGACCCCGAATGGGTCGCACGAATCTGTCAAGAACTGGACCCCGCGTTCCAACGCTTCGGTTACGAAAAACCAGACTTTGATCAAGCGTCTCAAGCAGCCTAATCTTTGATTCTTCCAACGTGATTTCGCAGTCGGCGAACAGCACAGCGCCACCCCATGCTGACCATTTCGATTGACGACAAAAGACAGAACAAAGGCCACTTTTCTGTTTTCTGCAGGCGATCCCAACCGTGTTATCTGTTTTCGCAACCGAAAGGTTCGCCGCCCGCCATCAGTCCTGCTAGAATCGAATACGTCACTGCCTGTTGAATTCTTCGTATTTCACGGGACGTTGCTTTACACAATTTTGTCAGCTTTCTGCAGCACAAAACTCTGCTCGCCCAGCTGCTTCACTCATGAAATTCTGGACTGAATGACCATGGCAATCCCGATGGAGCTAACGCGTGTCATCGTCTCAAAAATCAACGACCAACAGGCAATCTACCTGACGGAAAAAAAGGGGACTCGGTCGTTTCCGATACTCATCGGCGAACATGAAGCTCAAATTATCAACCGCAGATTACTGGAAGACCCACCATTTCGTCCCATGACGCACGACCTGCTTCGAATGGCAATTCATGCACTCGATGGTGAACCTCAAGAAGTGATCATCACCGAAATGAAAGACCACACTTACTTCGCCGTGCTACGGATCGATCAAAAAGGTGAGCACATCGAAATCGATTGCCGACCCAGCGATGCAATCGCACTGGCCGTACACTTTGATCCTCCACTCCCCATCTTTGTGGAAGAAGCTCTCCTCGAAGAAGTCGCACCGGAATAAGCAAATTGCTGAGGCGCATTGGAAATTTGTTTGGGGCGACTTTCGATGATTCACAGCGAAAAGTTGAGTGGCCGAAAACGGGCCAAAGGCCCATCCATTTACCTAGCCCAGCCCAGCAACTTCTTTGAGTTTCAAGCTTCTCGAATTCTTATTTCAGTTCAATCGCTTGGAAAGCTCCAAACAAAGCCACCATTGTCTGAGTTGGCGAGACGGCGATTTCTTTCAGATGATCTTCGACTTCTGAAAACCGCCCTGCTTTTGTCATCAGTTCTGCTGCGATTGCAATACAGTTTTCTCGCCAAATCTTGTTATCGATGAGTCCCAAAGACAACCATGTTTCTTTCGGGACATTGGGGCTGGCAAACTGCTGACGAGTCACATACGACAAAGTGGCCGCTCGCAGCCCCTGCAAGATCGCCCCTTCACTCAGTTCACTTGCTTCTTTTAACGACTTTGATTTCCGGTACTTACTCCAGAACATCGACAACGGCCCCATCACCTTCAGTTCAGCAGGCGCGTCAACTCGAGTAAACGGCACTCGATGGGCTGGATTGGTTTCCAATACGACAGGCATATCGGAATGAGCCGTCGCGCAGATGGACACCCAGTCCTTCAGCAAATCCAGCCCAACTTCCTTCTTCAAAATACCGTCCGCTTCGATCGCAGCCTGAATGGTGTCAATCCCTGCTTCTTCGGCCACTCGACCAAGAGCAAAAATCAATTGCAACCGGCGAACTTCGGCAAGCCGAGCTGCCCGGTCAATCGATCGCCGATACGATAAAAACCGAGACCGAACTTTGTTCTCCGCAGTCAAACGAAATTCTGTGCGAATACGGGCTTGAACAAGATCTTCTTTGTTCGCCAAATCAAAGCAGGCGATTCGCAGATCCGCTGCCGTTGGAAGACTGACCAATCCCCCTTTGGTCAGCATTGAAAGAGCTTTTTGCCCTGTTGCTGTGTCACCCAACCGAAAGGCACTGCGAGCAAAGTCTGCGATGCCCTGAATGTAAACCACATCATTTGTCACATCGTCTCCCCGCAGATCGATGGCTTGCTGCAGGCCCAAAAGTCGCATGGCCCCGACAGGCTGCAGACTAGAAAAACTTGTCTTCGCTTGCACCCAATTGGGGTCTGTCGCCGACTTGGCCAACAAACTCGCGATTCGTAAACCAGTGACCGACCCTGCAGTGTTCGATTCCACAGTGTTTGCACAATCCACCAAAGCCTGACATTCTGCGGGGGGGGTGTCTTGTTGCCTGAACACATCCGCAACCATCGCCGACGTGTCACCTTTGGTTAACGCTTTGGATTGTCGCAAAGTCCAATCGATGGCACTTTGAGCTTCTCCACGAGCAGCCAAACTCACAGCCACTGCTGTTAACAATGGCTCGTTCCACTGCTGCACTGTCATCGGTGAAAAAGACGAGAGGTTATTGCTCCACAAAGTACGTGATGTTGCCACCCAAGCAGCCTCACGAATCATGTCAATCTGCGACACAATGGACTGATCTTTTTGAAGACTTTTGATCAACGCGATGGCTTCATCAATTTTTCCCACCACCGTCATGGCGGTGGCAAGTCGAATCCCAGCGTCAAACGCTTGGCCGCCACTGCTGGGAATGCCGCCCTTCAAAGCAATGGCTTGATCTAAATACAATTTTGCGTCGTCAGAATTCCCTGCCGCTTGCAAACGAAAATAGTGTTCGACCAAGGGGCCGATTTTGTAAAACTCGGACTTCCCAGATCCGCTATTGGCCACTCGAGTCAACTGAGTAAATTCACGATCGGCTTCCGACTTCTGACCCAAGCGTAAATAAGCACTGGCAGTTAAGCTGCGACAATAGGCTTTGTCACGATTTCCTCTTTGCCGAGCTGTGGACAACATTTTTTCCACGATACGGTCAGCCAGTGCATTCGGTGATTCCACAGCAACATCAACCGCTGCTGGTTTGGGATTTTTCGAAGCCCGATCTTCGTCCCGTTCATCGCCTTCGTCATTGATGTTGAACTGTGACATATCGATGGGAGGAGTTTCTCCCGATTGATTCGCGATGCCGTTCAAATACGACGAGATGCCAATCGCCATCAACAACAACACAGCACCCGTGATTCCATACAGAATCATAGGATTTTTTTGCCCCGCTGTTCCAGAAGATTTCGAAGCCACCACATCTTCTTGATCGCTGATTCGAGCAGGAGCTGCACCCGTTTTTCCCTTTTCACTGGCTTCGCCGGCCGTGAACACGGGAACAAGACATTCTTTGTTGGCACATCGAACCTGTCGCCCTACCGCGGCAGACGGAATAAAGCCTTGAGTATCACACATTGGACACAGCACTTTGTGCAGCCGACCTTTCATTGGTCGAGGAGCACAGGGAAGGACCTTGCGAGTCGTCTTTGGCTTTTCGATTGCAAAAGGATCGTCATCAGCCGTCGAAGAATCGGATTTGCCTGCTGTCGGCTGAGAATCCGATAGCGCTGCCTTCTTTTTGTTGCCAACAGTTTTTTTTGCAGGAGAAGAACCATCCATCGCTGCTCCGCAAAACGGGCAGTCGACGGCGTCATCGTCCAAAACAGACTGACCGCACGCTGGACATGTTGGCAAATCCATCAAACACTCTTTTCGTCAGATACGGGGGCGTTGTTAGCAAACAGCATCGTCAAATTATGTTGGGGTTCAATCCCCCCATCACATTCTGTTTCTTGACAAGAAACAGAATGCCTTCGTCATCGTATGGCAGAAGGACCAAACGAAAAAGAAAGGCTCATTCAAGCCCGTCTGATTTCCTTGAAAAACGAGGAAGTCAATTCATTCACCGCTGTATTTTGACAGCAAAATGCAGAATTCACAAGAAGGCACTTCACAAACCCCAGAACGCAAAAAAGCAGGCTGTGATAAAATCACAGCCTGCTTCAGCTCAAACCAATGCGTGTCAAGACGCCGTCGCTCCATCTGGTATCACAGCCACACACTCTCCTTCAGATGAAACGTCGACTGAAGAATTCAGACACGTTTCGAATGTTTCCACAAACCACTTGTCTGCAAAACGGCGACTGGTCTAGCGACCCGGACGCCCCTTGGACTGATAGTCTACAACGATGACGCCTTTTCGAACTTTGACATCAAACCCATACTTACCGTAGTTGTACTTCACAAGGTCACCGTCACGTCGGCAACGAATTTTTTCGTCGCACTCACAAGGAGGAGCACAGACTTCAATGAAGACACACTGAGGACCACAGCAACCAGCATCTGGGCAAGGACTGTTGACTCGGATAATTTTCTTCACTGCACATGGGTGAATGGATCGACGTCCTTTGACTTTCACGTCTGTAAACAGTGGCTCTGCACAACTGTCACAGTAAAGCGAACCGGCATCGTGAAGGACTTCGCCCATCACAACGTCGCCCTGAATCGGAGCAGGAATCACTTGGCCCTGAAAGTGAGCATCAGGGACAGGAGAAACTTGTGCCACTGCAACGCCAGCAACCATTACGGCTGCAGCAAACGAACTGAATCTTGCGATCATCTTCATGGAAATCTTCCCCATCAAAACCCGGAAATGTGTCTGGCCGAGCCACTCAGTTTGGCACTGCCCTGGTATCAACGATGAATGTGAGACAGACCCAAGTCTCGGTCGCACATTCCAAAATGTCTTTATTTGATTGCTTCAAGTTTCGTTACTGTTTGGACTCTGCGCCATCCCGACCAAATCGCAAATGATGTTTTGCAATTCTGTGCTCACCTCGCCTCATCCGATCTTAATACAACAGCTCGGCAATCAGTAACCAAAGAGTACTCTAGGCAATTTGCACAGACCACGAATATCTCGCAGAAATTAACGCTTCTCACAGGCAAGCCAGCCACTGCCCGCAATCAAAGCGGTTTCTGTCCTTTCATGATGCTTTTTGGCATCAAAAAAGACGTCGGAACGAAAAGAGCAACCAACCAAATCATCGCTCGACACCTAGTTCGTTCACCTCTCTCTAACCCAGCAGAAAATGCTATGCGCCCGTCGATCAATGCATTGGCAATCAATTCAGCCTGAAACCAAGCTGCCCATCACTGGCCAAAAGTCGATCTTGGCGAAATCTGCCGATTCCCATAGCATGCGATTCTGAACAAATTTCGCTGGGAACATGCACTGTGGACTACCAACTTCGACCTCTTTCAAAAAACTGCGCCTCGTCTGGCCTGCCGTTAATCGGTGGTAGTGACTGTTGGTCTGTGGTTATGGAAGAAGACGGAAAATTGGTCCGACACGACTATTCCAGCGAATCGTGGGAAGGTCCTCCAGAAAACGCAGTTGGTTTTTGGAAGTCTGAAGTGCCCGCTTCTATGGGAAATGAAAAACCGAAGCTGGATCCCGATTCACTGTTTGACTATTTCGTCCAACTGTCCGATTCTCCAAATACAGCCGAACAAGACTTTTTGTACGTTCTGTCACTGCTGCTGCTGCGAAAGAAGCGGCTGATCCTAGAAGAAACCATCACCATCGACGACCAACCTGCCATGAAGCTCATCGGACACGGAGGCGAAGGACCATTTGAAGTGGTTGAACGAAGTCTCACCGATGATCAAATCGCAGACCTACAACAACAACTTTTTGGTGGCAGTGCAGCCGCCTAAAAACAACGGACTGACTTCAGTCAATTCGATTTTCAAAAGACAAACAATTCACACGGATGTGATTCACAAAGATCAGGGAATGATCCACGGCACCAACAATCAGAAGGCTCAGTCCACACGCACTGCAATTCTCATTTGCGTGAGCGTTTTCGTGTTGGCCATTCCCATGGGCTGCCGCAGTTGGCTCCCGTTTACCAATCGAGCTCGACGAATCGAACCAGCGATGACGATGTCGGTCGATCGAGACACCTTGGTCGCCAACCTCAATCAACACAGCGCGGGCCTCAATGGTTGGCAATCTTTGTCGACAAAGCTTCGAGTCAAAATGCCACAGCTACCGGCAACCACACTGACAGGAGTGATCGCTTGCAAGTCGCCCAACTATTTTCGACTCAAAGCCAACAACCCTTTCGCCAAAGCGGATCTGGGTTCAAATGCATCTAAAGCATGGGTCTACGTCAAACCGGGCGAATCAGCCATTCTGACATGGGATCACGAAGACACCGATTTGATTCAAAAATTGGATCTTGGAGTTCCCTTTATTGATCCCAACTGGTTGATGCTGGTGCTTGGAATTACTCCACTCGATGCTTCCGAATATCAACTGGGTCCTGCTCCTAACGGCAAACCTGAACTGTGGCTCACTGCTGTCGAACAAACCTCCACAGGACGGCCAATGAAACGCATTGTCAAAGTGGATACCGTCGAAGGCGTTGTTCGAGAACACGCGCTGTATGACGACAACAACCGCCCTGTTGTTCGAGCCATCCTATCCAGCCATCGACCTCACGCAGGCTACTTGGTCCCCGGTCACGTTCGCTTAACCTTCCCTGCCAAGAGGGCAGAACTGACGTTGACCTTCAACGGGATCGAAACAAACCCGATGCTCCCAGACAATCTTTGGCACATGCCTGAAAAGAACGTCCAAGTGGTGGATCTGGGCATGCTGGCTCGCCAGCGCCTGATGGCAAAAGGTCACTATCATTCACCCTCACAGACAGCCGCATCTTTTGCGTCTCACACCAATCAACCCAATGCTGCCTCGCCACTCATTTCACAACAAAGTCACCAGCAGTTCGAACAAGTCGATCCATCAGCAGCAGCGGGTTCTTTTGAAGAATTCATGGCTGCCGAACAAGCGCTTCAATCACCGGTGGCATCTGACAGAAGTCGATTTTACGAACCCAATGCTGCTGAATCACATGCCGTGGAACCTCGTCTCCCAGAATTAGCCACATCCGGGCCAACTTCTCAACTCAAGCAGCAAACTGCTCCTGTTTTTGATGAGCCAACCGATTCCAACAGCTGGCCTCCGCAAGCACCATTTGGCCAACCTGCTTCTGGATCTCCCTCTGAACTCGCCGCCCCAGAATGGGACGATCCTCCTGCCAAAAAACCAAGCTTATTTCGCCGCCTGATGGGACGTTAATCGGTACGGCAAACGAAAACGAAAACAAAAACCAAAGTCAAAACCTGTCGCTACGCCCGCAGGCAAGCAAGCTTGACAGTATGACGAACTGCACAGATCAAGCAGTCACCATCACGCTATCGTGCCGTGCCAACGCAAGCAAGATGCATCGTACTGGTTACATTCGTAGGGCAGGCTCCTGCCTGTCGCTGCGAATGAGTCCACATGGACTGCGGACAAAGTCGTCCGATCTCACGACATCGCGGCAACAGCAGCCTGCAGCTTTTTCAATCCTGTTTTGGCCACTTGGTCAACGTCTTGCTTCCAATAGTCTTTGTTGAACAATTCCAAAGACAACACCAAGGTACGACCGGGACGGGAAACCATCTTCAAAATGTCGGTCAGTGGAGCCACGCCATCGCCAGGATAAATGCGATCGGCGTCCTGCATGTTTTCTCGCGATGGAGTTGCCGGATAATCATTTATGTGAAACACGTGAATCGCATCAGCCGCTAAAAGGTTCAATCCCGTAAAAGACGAACCTCCTCTAAAAATGTGATATACGTCGGGTAGCAAACACGCTTGGGGATGACCAGATTCTACGCACACCATCACGGATTCACCCAGTCGAGACAAATTGTCACTGAAACCCCAAACTTCGAGCTGAGGCACGACACCCGTTTCATCACCGATCTTCAGCAGTTCGGCATAGCGTTCGGCGACAACAAAAAGATCCAGCTTGTCGCTGTTGCGGTGAGCTCCAATCGGTGGAGCGGCAATCCGTTTCCCTCCAATTTCCACCAGCGTATTCATGTCACGTTTTGCCGTTTCCAACCCAGCGTTTCGAACCGACTTGTCATCCACAATCCATTTGGCAAAACCAATCGCGCTTTCCACTGTCAGGCCAGCGTCGTCAATGCGTTTTTTAAGATCTGAAAGACGACCACCGCCTTGAACGTATTGATCGATGTGACGAATCCATGGTTCAATTGCGTCGTAGCCTGCTGAGGATGCGATTTCGATCTGGCGAACAATGTCTTCGGTTTGACCTCGAATTGTGCTGGTGTTCAAACAATAACGAAACGGCTGAACAGCCTTTGTTTCTGGTTCTGCGCTGGATGCGACCGCTGGCAAAAACGTAGAAGCTGTGGCAACAACTGAGGAAGCTGCAAATGTTCGGCGAGAAACTGGCATAGCGTTGTGAATTCCGAGACTGAAATGGACGGGGTGGGCTACCGTGCGGGTGTTCAAACTGTAGGCTCTGCTTGGGCCAAACACTAGGGTACGCTTAAGTGCTGAATGTTGTCCTTCTGATTTTTTCGTTTTACATTGTCAGGTCTCAAACGTGTCCACTGCTTCTTCATCATCTTATCTGACGTGTGCCAAAACTGCAGCCAGTGCAGCAGCCACAGTTCTGCTGGACTACTTCCAAAGTGGAGTTTCCATGAGAACAAAATCGGCATCTGTCGACTTAGTTTCAGACGCAGATATCAATGCGGAACGAGCTGTCGCGAACGTGATTCGTGATGCCTTTCCAGATCACCACATCTTGGGTGAAGAAGAAGAATCTGCCTCTGTCGATGCGGAACATTTGTGGATTGTTGATCCGCTGGACGGCACTACGAATTTTGCTCATGGCATTCCTCACTTTGCCACTTCCATCGCTTACTATTACCAAGGCAAAGCGACAGCGGGTGTGGTCTACAACCCGGTAACCGAAGACTGGTATACGGCAGAAGCAGGTGCGGGAGCATTTCATAACGGTCGCCCGATGAGTGTCACAGACCACACATCATTGTCTGAGGCTGTGGTGGGAACCGGGTTCTACTACGATCGAGACACCATGATGGAAAACACTTTGTCGGCGATCGCGGCTTTGTTTCGTCAAAACATCCATGGCATCCGTCGTTTTGGAGCCGCCTCATTAGATTTCGCAGCAGTGGCCAGCGGACAGTTCTCCGCCTACTTCGAATACCAACTGTTTGCTTGGGACTTTGCCGCTGGTCGTCTGCTGGTAGAAGAAGCTGGAGGCCAGACATCCGATTGCCAAGGAAACCCGCTGCAAATTGGGCCAACCACGATCTTGGCCACCAACGGACAGCTTCACCAACAGACTCTGGAATTGATTCGATACCCCACTTCGTAGCCTGACGTTCGTGTAATAACGTATTGACGCTTAGGAACAGCCAAGTGATAATTAGCGAACGTCGACTGGTGTGAAACGTCGAATTTGCGGCAAAACGTCCACTTGAATTGAACGAATTTGAATCTTTGAGCACGGTAAGCATAAGATGATGTAAGCGTTCATCATCTCTTCTCGTCAAAAATACCTGTGACGAGGGCGATTCATGTGAACCAGTCCACAGATCTTGGTGACACTCAACACGACACTTATTCAACCTCAACAATCAGCTCGCGGCTCGACCGCTTTTTTTACCGGAGAAAATCAGATGAAAGCACTCCTTGTTCTAGCCGCTGTCGCGGGAACCGCATTTGTCGGCTATTCATACACATCCACAGATGGAAAAAGCTGTGCTGTGTGCCCTTTGTCTGGCAAACCTTTGATGACTTCCGGTCAATCAGAATGCGGTTGCTGTGCCAATAAAACCGACGCGGTACTGACGAGCAGTCCCAGCGACAAAGCACCGTGCTGCAGCGAAGGTGCCTGTCAAAAAGACGGCGAACAAATGCTAACATTGCCCGAAGCTCCTGCTTGTGCAGCCTGTGCGGGAGAACATGGTGTTTGCGAATTAATGCTGACTGAAGATGGTGAAGGTAACGACACTGTTTTCGATTTGGCTGGCCCTGGAACTGAAACAGCAAGCTGTACCAAAGGCAGCTGCAGTGGCAACAAAGACGTTGTTATGGAAGAAGTAACAACAGAAGAAACTGCTGTAGAAGAAGTCAGTGCTGAAGAAACAAAATAACTCGTTCGCCATCAGCCGGTGATCGTGACATCGTTCAAGTGAACGTTTCTGAAGGAGTCTCATCAACATGAGACTCCTTTTTTTATGCGCAGAGCATTCGTGTTCACACAAACTGAAAGCTGAAGAAGTCGGTGGGGGTCAGCTGACAGAATTGCGACAACTGAGCCTGCGGGACATAGCCGATTCTTGGATACCCTCCCGTGGTTTGTCCGTCTTGCAAAACGACAATGGGGTGTCCCGATGGAGGCAACTGAATCATGCCCGGAAGCACGGGCACACTGTCGCTTAAAGTTTTTTCATGAGCCGACAAAACGGGCCCATTCAGTTTTGCTCCCATACGATTACTGTGAGCTGTGATGTGAAAGTCGCTGTTCATGATTGCTCGTTGCGATTCTTCTGTGAGCCACGAATATTCCGGGCCCGGAAGAAAACGAATCGTGTTTTGAATCAACGCTCTTTGACCGACAGACAAGGCGATCTCACGATAAGCTGATTCTGTTTCATTCCAACAAATATGATCACCCACGGAGAGAACTCGGCCCTGATTTCCTCCAAATCCAGCGGCCGCATAGCACGATGTCGAACCGAAGGTTCGCTCAGTTTCAATGTTTCCTTGAATCCCAATGTAGGCTCGACAACCTCGCTTCGCTGCTTCGCCGCTTAACACGCTCCCCGCCAAAACTTGATGAGTCCGCTGGCGTTTGACCTTGCGATCATTGATTGTCCACTTCATCGATGATCCTGTCAGACAAATGATGGCATCCGATTCAAAGCGAAGTGTGGGAGCAACAAAATGACATTCGATCAACGCGGCTTCCGCAGCATTCCCCAAAAGCACATTTGCCAAATCCGCTGAATATCGATCCATGGCCCCTGACATTGGAATGGCATAGTAGGCCAAGCCAGAACGCCCTTGGTCTTGAATTTGAGTCTGCAGGCCGGGCCGAACGACGGTGAGTTTACCCATTGAATTGCTCCAACGTGGCACTCGTTCTTTGCAGCCGCTGATATTCTTGACGGCTTACTAATTCCAGCACAAATTCATCATCCGCCTGAAGGGACATGGGAGGCAACAGATTGGTTTGCAACAAACTGATTCCTAACCGCCCCAAGACATTCCAACCCGCTGGACTGGGCAAGGAATAAATGCCCGCGTAACGGCCCCCGACTGCAAACGAGTTCACTTCGGCTTGCCTGTCTGGATTCGATTTCCGAGCCACCTGCAGCGAATCGGGCAGTCCATTCAGGTAGACGAACCCAGGAAGAAATCCAATCATCGCCACCTGAAACTGACACTCAAGCAACCGTTGCAGATAAGTGGCACGGTCCAGTCCGGTTGATTTACAAACCGTCTGCCAATCGTCATCCGTCGAAAACCAAACCGGCAGTCGAAGCACGGTGCGATCGTCTCCGTTTGTGGTCGCGGCTGGCAGCGTTTCTAGCTGTTGCAGCTGAACCAAACCGTGCTGATCAAACCGTTGGTTTAGCTTCAGACAGATTTCCACTTCTGTCGCGATCACTTCGGCAACAAAACTAAATTGTCGTTCAAACAAGCAACGTCCTAGCCGTGAAAACGTTGAAGCATCCATATCTTTCGCGCGCAGCAACAAAAATTCGTCGCCAAAATTTTGAACCTGTACGGACGAACCAAGCATTCTGAATTCATGCTGCGGATGTGTCATCTTTTCATTGGTCTGTCGTTCGCTGGGTTTTGATAACTTGTGAGCAGAATGGCTGGTTCATAACAGGGCAATCGCATGTCGAGACGTAAAAATCGCAGCGTTTTTGATTAAGAAATTTGAACTTTGCAAATGTTACATTTCATAAGTTGTTTAGCTAAGAAACACGGCTATTCACGCTCGAAAAAATTGCAAGACCAACAAAGCGAGATTGCCTTAAAGCGACTGAATACGCAGTGGAGTCAGATTTGAGATTGATCAATCGATTTGAAGGTCGTGAACCCGAATAGTCCTGTGAGTCATAACCGCGACATGCGATTGTCCTGTGGTTCATAAACCTTCAGGCATCAATTTCACTGATGGCCTTTCCCTTGACTCCTGCTTCTTGAAAAAGCTGTTGAATTCTGTTGGCAAATGGAATGGCATGTTCGGAATCGCCGTGCAGACAAATCGATTGCACGGTCAACTTATGAACATTTCCCGTTGAATCCTGAATTCGTCCTGCCAACAAGTTTTGAATCTGTTCATCAAAATCGGCTTCGCAATCAATGACGGAACTCGCCAGACGACGCGATACCAATGACGTCTGATTTGCATAACGGCGGTCGGCGAATGCTTCGTGAATGAACGCCTGCTGTCTATCACGACACGTTACAGCGAATTCAGAATCAGCCTGCCCCATCACAAAAAGCTGAGGATCGATTTCTGCAATCACGTCCAAAAGCATCTTAGCGAGATCCTGTCGCTCAATCACGTCGTGATACAAAGCTCCATGAGGCTTCACATGCTGTAGCTTACCACCAAACGATTCAACGATCGCTTTCACCGTCGCAATTTGAAACCGAAGATGGTCGCTGAATTCATTCAAGGGCATCTGCATGCTGACACGTCCGAAGTTGGCTGCGTCAGGATACGACGGATGAGCGCCCACAGCGACTCCTTGCCGCACTGCTTCTCGAATCGTTGACGTAATCAGCACCGGGTCGCCTGCATGAGCTCCACAACACACATTACAGGACGAAACAAACGGCAACAAAGCGGCATCATTTTCGAAGCTCACTTCGCCGACATCACAGTTAATATCAATGCTTGTCGTCATTTGATTCGGACGGTTTCAGATAAAGTTGATCGATAAAAACCACGACAAGATCACAGAACCAAACGACAGTCGCGACGGGGCGTTCATTCTAAAGCAGCTTGATGACTGACGCTGTTGATAGCAGCAACAACACCATCAAAACGGCGGCTCCCAAAGTATTCGACAATGCCCCGTTCTTATGCACACCCATGATTCGTTCGGTGTTGGCCAGCTTAAACAAGAACACACCAATCAACGGCAAGATCATCGCGTTGCTGACTTGAGCAAACAGGATGAGTGAAACCAGTTTGACTCCACTGAGGCTGACTGTGATTCCAATCAACACAATCGCCGCCCAGATTGCCACAAAGCCTTTGTGGCGATCACTGCCCGACCAACCAAACAGTCCTTTGATGGCAAACGCTGCGGCTAAAGGGGCCGTTAGTGCAGAACTTAACCCGGCCGCGAAGAATCCAATTCCCATCATTGCCTTTGCAAACTTTCCGAAGACAGGTTCTAACTGAACGGCGAAGTCTCGAGCATTGCCGATGTCCTGAGGATCACCCAACTGCCCCTTGGTTGCCGCAGACGTTACCACAATCAACATGGAAATGCCGATTCCCAAGATGACGGCAACGGCAGTCTCCGTTCGAATATCTGCTAACGACGCATCGGGCTTCCATTTTTTTGAAATCGCTGCCGCGTGCAAAAACAGATTATAGGGGACCACCGTAGTTCCAATGATTCCCATAATTGTCAGGAAGTTGTCCTTCGAAATCATTTGAGGTTTCAGACCTTGCAGCACAGCATTCCAGTCAGGCTGGACAACCATCGCCGTGGCCAGAAAGCAAAGACTCATCAACACCACCAGAAAGATCAAGATTCGTTCTAGCCATTGATACCTTCCGAACCACAGCAGACACAAACACAGTGCTCCCACAATTCCTGCGACCCCAGTTTCCAGCCCCAGTATTAGTTCCAACCCAATCGCAGCCCCCGCCAGATTGCCACTTTCGTAAGCCGCGTTTCCGATCAAAATGGCACTCACAATAATGGCAAAGGAAACAAACCGAGACGCTCGACCAGTAAATTCAGTGCGAACGGCTTCGCCCAGGCCTTTGCCGGTCACCCAGCCCAAGCGAGCTGACATTTCCTGCAAAATCATGGTTGCCACCCCCGCAAAAGCCAAAGCCCAAAGCAGTCCGTAGCCGTGTTGAATTCCTGCGCGAGTACACGTGGTGAGTGTTCCTGGTCCAATAAAGGCGGCCGTGACCAATGTGCTGGGGCCAAACCATGCTCGGAATTTCATGTGACTTCTTTTTGCTAAAATTCACGAGAAGAAAATAGCCCGGCGGACTCGCAAAGCAGGAACCCAACAAACCGTTTGTGGGCGACTCTCAGACAGTTTTTCCCTGCCACAAGCCATCGCCAATCGTAAGCTTTTCAATGTGTTTTTCACCGTGGCGGCTCCTGTATCTCATTTTCTAGGCAGATCTGAGCCTATCTGAAGACGCCGAAAACATGGCCCACACAGGAGAAACAACAGTCATATTGCAGAAAAGTGGCCAATCGCAGACGATAAGCGCCCCATACCGCCTCTGGTCAGACCAATTCAAATTGTTTGATTGACACTCACTTTCAATTGAATCGTCCGTGTCGTCTCAACCTTTCGTAAGCCACAGTCTTTTCACTTTCATACTCAACACTGTGCTGATTTTTGACACTCAAACTGGAATTCTCACCCGTCGCCGAACAAATGTTCTGTCGGCGTTCGCCTGCATGGTGATATTTGGAATGATGTGTGGTTGCAAGACGGCTCCACCCACATTTTCTGTGGAACGTCCTGTTCAGCATGCGGCTCGAGGCACCGGATTTGCCATTCACAGCAATCTGTCCAATCGTTCAACAGCTCCCTTGGTTCAAGAACTGGAACAGCTTCGCAGCGAAATTTTTGAACAGTTGAAACTGCCGCAGCAACGTGATTCTGTGGCCCTGTATTTGTTTTCTGATGAAGCGTCCTATCGCAACTACATGCAAACGACGTGGCCTAATCTGCCCCCTCGGAGAGCCTACTTTGTGGGGACCAGCCGAGAACTCGCCGTCTATTCATTTCACGGCGGTAACGTCAAAGAAGACCTGCGTCATGAATTTACCCATGGCCTACTGCACGCGTGTTTAAAAACGGTACCTTTGTGGCTTGATGAAGGTTTGGCGGAATACTTTGAAGTGGAAGGACGGGTCGCCGGAGCACCTCATCAAGATCATCTGAAGACGTTACAGACGGCTCGAGCCAACGGATGGAATCCTTCGCTGCAGCAGCTGGAAGAACTCTCCGATTTCCGCCACATGACTCAACGACACTACGCGGAAAGTTGGGGGTGGGTTCACTTTATGCTGCAAAGTGATGAAGGCAGCCGAGACACCTTGTTAAGCTACATCGCTGACTTAAGAGATCAATCAGTGGCAACTGCCTTGCGACCGCGTTTGGAAAAAGCGACACCAAGCTACTACAACGGGCTGATCAGTCACGTTTCCACGATGGCTCAAACTGTGACACTTGCTGGTCATCGCAAACAGAATTAGCGACGTTCGGGAAATACACCATGTGTGTTGTTGTGTGTTGATTCGTCGGTTCTGTTTCCACTGTGACTGCCAGAATTTGATTTTCAGTACAGTCATCTGAACGTCTTCGCCATTTCAGTGATTTGAATTGACACACGGACAAAGCAGCTGGCTTTGAATCGTAATGCGAATAGAAGTACGAAGAGAAGTACGAAGAGAAGTGCCATGCAGGCGATTCGACGAAATGAATTCGTCAGTCGAACTCACCATCCAATAACCTTTGTGCGAAGTCGTCTGTGAGCGGAATGGGTAACGGATATTTGCCTTCCCAGTTCACTGCCCCGCGACGATCAATGACAAAGACGCTGGGGACCGTGGAAGCTTCAGAGTTTCGTGAATCGGGTTCTCGCAGACAGCCCCAAATGCGATGCACGGATCCGGGCTGACTGGCCGTTGGATCAGATAGCAATGGAAACGGAAAATGGTCTGCAACGGCTGCTCGATTGTGTTGAGGCAACGCAGTACTAATCCCAAAAACTTGGTAATCGGCAGTCGTTAGTTGTTGCCGTTTTTCGTGAAGCAACTTCATCGCTTTGTTGTCCATTAGCGACCTCTGTGCATCAAAGAACACCAGCACAATTTTGTGTCGATTCAAATAAGCCCTCAGATTCACGAGTTGTGAATCTTGGTCGTACAATCGAAAGGCGACAGCCGGTCGACGTAATTGGTAAGGTTTCGTCGATTGATTTCGATCCCGCATTGTTGACAACCAAGTCATCAAAAACAGGAAACCACTCAATGCCAGAACAACAATCAAGCGACGGTCAAATTTCGACACAGGATCAGTCAAAACAACAGACTTTCAAACAATTTGAGTAAGGCAAAGTGCGGACAAGATGTCAGAGTCTTAGAAGCGGATCGTTCGTAGCGAAAACATGTGCCATCAGTCTCGTGACTTACATTTCAGGTGTAGAAAAACACCCACGTAATGATGCCAAACCACATCACAATCACGTAGTTACCACAGATAAATGGCACACTCCATTAAGAATTTTAATCATCTTTGATCACGGAAAAATTGATTCTTGTAAAAACCAGACTTGTGTCGCAGAATCAATCCATCAAACTTACGGTTGGGATCGTAGATCTCAAAGAGACGGGTCATTTGCATGTTTTCCGCAGAAGATAAGTCTGATCTGAATGGAATGCTGGTTCTAGAATCGACGCTTGTATGGTCATCACAATTTGTAGACGATCTGCTGAATCGAAGGGGCAGATTTAGAAAATGAGTGAATCAGATTCAGCAATCCTCGACAGAATTGAGAGACCCGGATATATGCTGCTCGGAGAGCTACAGCCGTGTGGTGGTGGGGACGCGATTCCGCTCACTCGTTCAAAACTCTTGGTCGGACGTCGTTCGCACTGTGATATTTGTCTGAAGTTTTCCAACGTCAGTAGTCAACACTGTGAATTGGAACTGAAGGACGGCTATTGGCACATTCGAGATCTTGGTAGCCGTAACGGCGTTAAAGTCAACGGAATCAGAGTCGAAACCAAATGCATTGTTCCCGGTGACGAAGTCATGATTGCCAAAATGGCTTTCAAGATCGACTATGCGGTCGCTGACGATGCCCCTCCCCCAGAAGATGACAGTCCGTTTGCCATGGGGTTGGTTGAAAAAGCGGGCTTGGTGAATCGTGCTCATACCAGAAGATCAAAGGCTGGTGATTCTTCCCGCAAATCCAAATCTTCCAAATCAACAAAAGCCGCTCGACAAGATCCTCGAGACGTATTTCTGATGGAATGGTTTCCAGAATAAGTCGCGTGAATCGTAAATTTGATCACGCCAAAGCCTTTTTCTGTCTGAAAACCAGCATCATCAAAACGGCTTAAACATCCCAACTTGACACACTGCCCGTGCCAACGTATGACCCAAACGTCGGACACTGTCATTGAATCCGACTGCACCGCAGTAAGGATGTTGGATGTCAACTGATTCCAAAACGAACGCCCCACAATTGCCTCACGCTGAATCGTCGGTCCCCCGATCGTCAGAAGTGATCAAAGTTTGCATCATTGGTGACGTGGATCGTCGAGAATTCCAAGTTGTCCAGCAGATGTTCACTCACCACAACCAGTGGCAACTGCATCGCAGATTCGATGACATCCAAGCTGCAATTCAAGAACCTGACGTCGTTCAGGAAGCCCAGTTAACCATCGTACTGCAGTCTTGGTCCGAACAATTTGTTCGGCGGCAGATTCACCATTTGATTGGTCTGACGTTTTCCAATCGGCTGATTTGCTTCTGTGGTCCATGGTGTGAATCCGATGGCCGCAACCACGATCTTTGGCCCGACGCAATTCGTATTCCCGTTCGAGAGGCTTCGACATATCTCAATGATGTTTATCAAGCCATCATTTCCAAAGCAGCTGGGCTACCGCCAACAGCGGCAAAAGATGAAGTCTTTGCTGACCGAAGTTCGGCCATTGTTCCTGCAGATGCTTTACAAACACAAAAACGATCGCTCACAAATGCTGCCGTGATTGGGCCCGACGCGTCGCTCCGACGAACAATGGCGAACGTACTCAAATCGGTTTCTGTACGATCAGCGGTTCGTGGTTTGGTTCCTTTGGTCCCCTACCAAACAGTTGCTCCCGTCCAGACGCCTCAAGGCCCTATCCATGTTGTCTTTCATGACTTGGATCCTTATGGACGGATGGTTCAGCAGTCGATCGAAGCCTGTGCTCAAATGTTTCCTGAAGCCAAGTTAGTCGGTGTGGCCAACATGCCGGACGCCGGACTGGTTTCCGAAAGCGCTGATGAACA
>CAYTUE010000069.1:0-21718 GCA_964441085.1 uncultured Planctomycetaceae bacterium | reverse complement strand
CTGCGTCTTAAATTTGTGGCCTGATTGTATTGCAGTCGGAATGGAGCCAGTACCAGCAGGACAATGGTGAGTCCAAGCAAAGAGATCAAAAGCACGCGTGACGCAACGGCTTCTCGAAAGCTGTCTTTCAGAATTGCGAAGTAGGCTGTCATGACAGATCCTTTTCAATGATCTGAATGAAGGCTTCTTCTAAAGTGATGGCGTTGCGTTTCATGCCGAGCAGGCTGAGATTGTTTGCTCGAATCGCATCAACAGCTTGATCGACTTCTGACTGGTTGGGCATTGCTGCAACAACGTCAACCGTGTTGTCTGCCGCGTCTTGAATGGATGTGAGCTGAAAGGCTGAAAGACATGCTTTCACTTCGTCTCGAGATCCGGCAATTCGAAAGACCATCGGTGATTCCGTGATGGCGGTCGTCAGTTCGGAGACCTTGGCGATTTTTCGGACAAGGCCCGACGCTAAAATCGCAACACTTTCGCAAACCAGTTCAATTTCTTGTAGCAGGTGGCTATTCAGAAAGATGGTGGTTCCGTCGTCTGCGAGTTGTCGCAGGACTTTTCGAATTTCTGTTCGCCCAACTGGGTCAACTCCATCAGTTGGTTCGTCCAAGATAATGAGGTCGGGTTGGTGCAGCATGGCTTGAGCCAGTCCAAGGCGTTGCTGCATTCCTTTGGAATAGCCACTGACTCGTTCGCTCTCACGACCTTTTAGTCCCACTTGTTCTAATAGTTTGGGGGATCTTTTTTTGATTTCTTGAGACGACAAGCCACTTAGTCCACCGAAGTATTCGAGTGCCGTTGTGCCTGTGAGATGTTGAGGGATGCGATGGTTTTCGGGGAGGTAACCGATGCGCCGCCGAGCTTCGATACTTCCTGCGGGAAGCCCTAAAACGGTGGCTTGTCCGGCCGTTTTGCGAACCAGTCCCAGTAACACTTTGATCAGCGTTGTTTTACCAGCACCGTTCGGCCCGAGCAGTCCGTAGATGGTTCCTTTGGGAACTTCCAGTGAGACTCCTGCGAGCGCTGGGTTCTTCTGCCGCTTGAGGAATCCTCGGCGGTATGTTTTATTCAGGTTGGTGACCTGAATTACGGGAGCCGTTGACACCAAAAATTACTCTCTTCGAAGGAGTGGCCTTGAATGTCGGATGGTCGTGAAGGCTGCCTCGTTGTGAAAGACTGCGCGGGCAGCATCAAGTCTTGCTGCCCGGCGATTGATTCGCAATCTGATCAAACCGATTCGGTTTGATCGGTTATTGCAGCTCAAAGTCTATTTAAGGCATCAGTTTGCGGCGTTTGATTTCGGCGACGACTTGCTGAACGATGGCTGGTACATCCTTTCCTGTTGATTGGCCTGAAGCCGATGGAACGGGGCATCCTTCGACAGGCTGGTCGGTAAAGCCATGAGCCGACAAAGAACATTGCAGCTCATTGCTTAATGACTGCAAGTCTGTTTGTTGTTCGACAGACATGGGCTGTCTGCCCTGCCCCATATTGAAGCCACGAAGGCCAACGGCTGATCGGAAACCTTCTGGGAATTCTGCACTGTACAGCATGGTGTCGAACAGCTTCAGGAGATCGTATTGAATCTGTCGAGCGGCGTCGATTTGGTGTGAGGTTGTGAGATCGTAAAGTTTACGAGTGAGTTCAGGGACAACTCCTGAACTCGCATTGGTTCCTCCATCACACCCAACCAGAATCATGGGCATCAAGGCAGCATCCCAGCCGGTAAGGAAGGTGAAGTCAGGCCGATTGGGTTTGACGGCTTGAATCATGCGAATCATGTGAGGCACTTCGCCAGATGAATCTTTGATCGCAATAATTCGTTCACATTCTTCGGACAACCTTTGAATCGTGGGAACATCGATTGGGCTGGCGAACATGGGAATGTTGTACAGGGTGACATCAATGGGTGTGTTGTCGCCAATTTCTTTGAAGTAGGCATACACACTGGCCGGACTGAGCTTGTAGTAGAACGGTGCGACAATCGCGACAGCTCGAATTCCCAGCGATGCGTAGTATTCGCATGCAGCTAAGGTCTCTTTCACATTTGCTTCTGCAGCACCAGCCAGAATGGGTACTCGCCCAGCCGTCTGATCTGCGATGATGGCGACAATCCGTCGGCGTTCTTCTGGAGTGAATCGAGTGAATTCACCGGTTGAACCGTTTGGGTAAAGTCCGTGGACCCCCCGTTCAATCAGCCAGTCGACATAACGTCGCAATTCACCTTCGTTGATACTTCCGTCTTGGCTGTACGGAACTAAATTTGGTGTGAAAATTCCTTGAAGTCGTGCTTGTGCCATGATTGGTTTCATCTTTGCGACTGAGAAAGACGTGGTCTGAAAAGTGGTTTCAATTTGTGGTGAGCGACCACTCACTCTTAAACGTCGACTTTTTTTGTGCGTGAGGCAGGATCGTCGTCGGGTGTGTGCCCCATAAATAAGATTGTTCCTACACAAATCATCGTCGCAACTGGCAGCGCAATCCACCATGGAACGCCAAATCCCACTGGCAAATAGCCAAACAGTAGACAGCAGGTTGCGATCAGCAGGCTGTAGGGAAGCTGAGTGCTGACATGCTGTAAATGGTCACATCCTGCCGCAGCGGAAGACAAAACGGTGGTGTCTGAAATCGGCGAGCAGTGGTCTCCAAAAATTGCTCCCGCGAGGATGGCTCCTGTGGTTGCCAGAAAAACAGGGTCGGATGTGATTGTTGCTGCATCAGACTGGGCGATGAGATTTGCAGTTAACGGAATAAACAAAGGTAATAAAAGCGCCATGGTTGTGTAGCTGCTGCCAATGGAAACAGAAATTGCTCCGGCAGCAAGAAAGGCGGCTGCCGGTAGAAATTCCAAGTGGATGCTGTCTTTGACGGTTGAAACGATATAGCCGGCTGTATCGAGGTTGTTGGCAGAGCACACATCTGAAATAGACCATGCCAATATCAGAATGACCATCGCAGGTAGCATCGATTTGATGCCGTCGATCACACTTTCGGAACATGCCACCAGTGTCAAACGTCCGGTGACAACGGGGAGGACGGTAGCAATCACCATGCTTGCTAAAGATCCATCGAGTAACAAACGGTAGATATCGACTTCTTGATTGTCTGGTCGAGTCTTGACGAAGCCGTACACGACAATGCCGACAAGGGTCATGATTGGAATTGCGGCATACCAAATACTGGATGACACTGATTGGCTTGAGGGGACAGTTTTTTCGCGTTCCTTCAGCGAAGCATCACGTTCAGCCTTCCACATGGGGCCGAAGTCTTTGCCACTGAATGCGATCACTCCAACGGCGATGATCGTCATCAGTGGATAAAAACGAAATGGAATTGTGTGAAAGAAGACACTTGAAGCGGTGGCGTTGACGGCTTGTTCTGTGAGTCCTGCTGCAATCTGTTGAGTTTCTTGAATGCCTGCGGCGACCTGTTGAATTTCATAAGCCGTCCACGTGGATAACGCGACTGATGCGACTGTTGCTGCTGTCGCATCGACAATAAAAGCCAGCTTTGCTCGTGAAATTCCAAGCCGATCAAAGAGAGATCTCATGGATCCCCCAATCAGCAGGGTGTTCGCATAGTCATCGAAAAAAATGACCATGCCTGCGAGCCAAGTCGTGACTTGGCCTTTGCGGCGAGTATCTGCATAAGAAGCCAATGTTTCCACGACAGCCGTTGTTCCACCTGTTGCGTTCATGAGGCTGATGACCGCGCCAAGCAGGCCCGTAAAGAGCAGCACAGCAGAATGATCGGCGTCAGCGATGCTGCTGACTAATGTATGCGTCATCTGTGTGGCCGACGACATCAGACCAAAATCATTCAGCAGCAAGCAACCGATGAAGACTGCAACGAGGAGTGCGAAATTCACTTCATGAAAAGCGATTGCCATCACAATAGCGAGTATTGGAGGCAGGGTGACGAGCCATGGAACAGATTGAATCATGGAACTGACGGCGATGACTTCGAACATGACGACCGAACAAATAAGAAGGGGACGAAAGCTTGACTGTGCAGTCGTACTTTGCTGTTCTCGGTCTTACTTGTCCAGTGGCAGGACGACGACAAACTGATTCTGGCCCGGTAAAGCTTCGTGAGTCAGCACTCCGTTGTGCATTCGGGCAATTTGCCAGCAATGACAAAGTCCGAATCCGAGTCCTCGACCCGCTTGTCGCCCACTAAAAAACGGGTCAAACATGTGTTTTCGGATCTCATCAGGAATCGTATCGCCGTTATCAGTGACTGTCAAAATCAATGCATCTTCGCAGTCGGCACGCACACGAATTTGAATCTCTGGTTCGGCTTGAATGCTCAGCACGGCCTGTGCGGCATTGCGGATCAAGTGGGCAATCAAATTCGATAGCTGACTTTCATCACCAAAGGTGAACAGATTATCAGCGCTTTGTTCGAATTTTATGCAGTCTGCCGTTTTGCGATGGTTGGCTTTCTGCGTTTCTACGACTTTTGCCACCAGAGAATTCACGTGACACTTTTTGAATTCAGGGGCTGGTGGTCGAGCAAACAGCATGGTGTCGCCAATCATATCGCGCACTCGCCACGCTTGAGCTCCAATGGTTTCCACAGCTTGGCGTTGTTCTGCATTCAAGTCGTGCTTTAAAAGCAGTTGGCTTTGCCCAATGATGCTGGCGAGTGGATTGTTGATTTCGTGGCCGGCGCCAGCAGCAAATTCAGCCATCGATTCCATATGGTCTGGATTGGCAAATGATGTTTGAGGGACTGTCCATCGAGACAACAATCGTCGACTCAAAGTTTGCAGCAATTCGATACGATTTTCGGGGACAGCTTCTTCGTCGATGGCTGCGTAGACGATGGAAAGGTGTTCAGGCCAGCAGAGGATTACGTCTGCTGCTGAAACGACAAACGAGTTCGGTTGATCTGCTAAGCGTTGAGGATTTAACAAGCGCCCAATGTTGGCAGTTTCGTTTCCTACATAGACAGTTAAATGGCCATCATCTTGTTGTCCATGCGCAGCCACACACTGGTTTGTGGATGTGAAAACAACAACAGAAACTTGTTTGGCTCGCCCAAAATTCATCCATGCGGCGGCACAGGCTAAGGCAGCATCTTCTGCGGTGGATGGTGTGACCATCGCCTGCAGGATTTCGACATACCAATCTTCTTGGTCTGTTTCTTGCTGTGTTGAACGATGTCCCAATTCGATGTCCTGTTTGGATGTCGGCAGTGCAAACGAAAGCAGCGGTCGTCGTAACGACCGCTGTGAGTGAACGGGATCTGTTCTTGTGGTTTGAAGTCGCCGAACCGTTTCAGTCTTGCAGAGACAATGTGGTTTATTTGGCCAACTGTTCAATGTCAAGAAGTCGACAGATGCGTTCGATTAACTGATCGACTTCGAAAGGTTTTTGTAGAAACTGGTCGGCTCCTGAATCTTTCAAGTCTTGAATTTTATCTTGTTCAACCATACCACTGATGCAGATGATTCTGACATCGTCTAACGCGGTATCGCTACGAACTCGAGTACAAACTTCTTTGCCATTGATATCGGGTAACATCACGTCCAGAACAATGATATCGGGATGGTATTCTTTGACCATCATGCCCGCATCGAAACCATTGTTGGCTGTTCGAGTTTCAAATCGGCCATCGGCTTCTAATGCGTCGAAAATGAGTTCTACTAATTCCTCGTCGTCGTCCACGATCAACGCTTTGCGTTTGCCGCTTTCTAAAGCGTCTGTCGGAATTCCGTTTTCCTTCATGAACTTATAAAGGACTTCACGAGGAATACGACGAAACCGCGAACCAGGAACGCGAAACCCTTTGAGCTGTCCCGAATCAAAGCAGCGAATAATTGTCTGTTGGCTGACTTTGCAGATTTTGGCTGCTTCGCCGGTGGTAAAGACTGTCTTCATGTGTCGCAATCCATTTTGTGACCGAATGTGAACTGCAGTCGGCAGTCCGAAGATCCGACTCCGATCGGATCATGTTCGTGACGAGCTGACTTCATACCACTGTGTGAAAAGAGATTTTTGATTTGCTCTTTGTGCTGTCTGCTCTGTTTTACGTGTGTTTTTTGAGATTGGATGTTATGGAAATCAGCCAAACCACGTGTCTCGCAATGATTCCCCTATCTTTCCCATCCCTCGACTTCGCCGATTGTATCTAAACATGAAAGTCGGTCAACGGGAGTTTGTCGCTGTATGTTTCCTGATTTAACAAGGCTTCGAATTCACTGAAAAGTCCCGCAATTATCGCCGAATCGGCAAGAAACGACGTTTTATGGTGTGCAAATCACCTATGTTGACTTGAGTGGTTGCTGATTTATTTGGGTAAACCCGACGTTGTTTCAGAAAATGCAGCGTTTTTGGCAGACTTTCTGAGTGAGGCATGTGAGGTTTTGCCTGCCCCAGCGCTGTGTGAAATAAGAAGGAGCCTTAATTCGCACTCAGGATCTTGTGATTTGATTTACTTATTCCAGATTTGGTGGGCGCTCACGAGTTGTCAGACGGGACTGCTTTCTGCCGTTGAATCAATTGCGTGACCAGCTTTCAGGTAAATCATGAGCACGGCGACATCAGAAGGTGTGATTCCACTGACTCGAGAAGCTTGCCCGACGGTCGCAGGAGAAACTTGGCTTAGTTTTTCGCGAGCTTCATGACGCAGCTGAGTGGCGGACGTGTAGTCAAATCCTGACGGAATGGCGATCTGATCGACCTTTTGCAGCTTCGCGATTTCAATTTCTTGTCGCCGGATATATCCGGCATATTGGATTTCGATTTCCAAGTGCGATCGACAACGGGCAGACAATTCCAGTTGCTTGAGTTCAGGACACATTTCCTGAACGTCGTCCCATTTCATTTCTGGGCGTTTCAGCCAGTCTTCTAAGCTTTGTCCCTGATGCCGGTGTTGTTGCACGGCTTGTTGGCCTTTTGCCACATCCCGTTCGTAGGCTTCAAACGCTGCTTGTCGTTCGGCACTCACGGTGCCATAGCGAATGCCCAAGGGGGTCAGACGCCGGTCTGCATTGTCCTGACGCAGCAGCATGCGATATTCGGCTCGAGACGTAAACATGCGGTATGGTTCGTCGACTCCCTTGGTGACCAGATCATCAATGAGGACTCCCAGATAGGCTTGGCTTCGATCCAGTACCAGTGAATCTTTTTCTTGAACCTTCAGTGCAGCGTTGGCTCCTGCAAGAAAGCCTTGCCCTGCTGCTTCTTCATATCCTGTGGTGCCGTTAAGTTGGCCAGCGAAATATAGCCCTTCGATTTTTCGAGTTTCCAAGGTGGAGTGTAATTGAGTGGGAGGAGCAAAGTCGTATTCCACTGCATACCCAAATCTCATGATATCCGCTTGCTCAAGTCCGGGGACCATGCGAATCATTTTGTCCTGTACGTCTCGAGGCAAGCTTGTTGATATTCCGTTGCAGTAATATTCGAGCGTATTGCGACCTTCTGGTTCAAGAAAGATTTGATGAGACGACTTGTCCGAAAAACGCACAACCTTGTCTTCGATCGATGGGCAATATCGAGGACCAGTCGAATCAATTTGGCCTGAATACATGGGGGCTCGATGCAGGTTATCCTGAATCAGCTCATGCATTTCTGGAGTTGTCATGGTGAGATGACAATCCATTTGTGGTTGTTCAATTCGCTCGTTCAGATATGAAAATGGTTGAGGTGTTTCGTCCCCTGGTTGAGGCGTACATTTCGAAAAATCGATGGTGCGTCCGTTGATGCGAGCCGGTGTGCCTGTTTTAAAGCGTTGCAATTCGAAACCAAGTTTTAAGAGTTCCCCAGACATTCCAACGGCCGATTTTTCGCCGGCTCGGCCGCCTTCGCTTTTCGTTTCACCGGTGTGCATGACGGCCTTGAGAAACGTACCGGTAGTCAGCACGACACTTTTGGCTTTGTAAAGGGTTCCTCCAGCAACTCGAACTCCGGTGACTCGATTGCCATCTGTTTCCAGCCCTTCAACCAGTTCCTGTCGAATGGCAAGTCCGTCTTGTTGTTCGACCAGAAATTTGACTTCAAACTGATACGCTTTTTTATCTGCTTGAGCTCGAGGGCTGTGCATGGCAGGCCCTTTGCCGCTGTTTAGCATGCGAAATTGGATGCCCGTTTTGTCGGTGACTTTGCCCATGATGCCACCCAGTGCATCGATTTCTCGAACAATCTGACCTTTGGCGACTCCTCCGATTGCTGGATTGCAGCTCATCGCTCCGATCGTGTCGCAGCTCATCGTTAGCAGAGCAGTTTTTGATCCCAACTTTGCAGCAACCATGGCTGCTTCGACACCTGCATGGCCAGCTCCAACAACAACGACGTCAAATTGGTAAGGATCGTAGGTGCTCATGAGTTGCTCGGGAAAGAATTCACAAAATGTCGTGTGGTTGGTGTGGCGTGCAAATGAGGCTCGATTCTAGCGACCTCACCGGCTTCAATCGCAGTCAGTTCTTGTCTTTTGCAAGGAATGCGGACTGTTGGTTCAGTTCGAGAAAGCTGCCCGAGATCACACTTGGAAATGTGAAAAGCTGCCGCAAATTGATTTTCTGCAACATTTTCAGTGCGGAACAGACTGTCAAGTTGATGAACGGATGAGCCAACGTAAGTCACTGGGTGGGTTTCCAACCTTGCTCATGTGCTCGTCTTCGTTTTTTCTGTTGGAAAGATGACCTGCGTTTGCTGCTTCCCTTTTGCACTCCAGTTGACTGATGCGGGTTCGTGAGTCGGAATACAAGGAAAAACAAAATTTGATGAATTTTCTTGGAAGTCCCCGCATAAATGATTTAGTCACCTTCAATGCATTGTCGATCCGCCTGAATAATACGTGAGCGTATCTGGATGCCCAGAGTGATGAAGTGCAATTGGTGGTAACTTGGGACTTGAATCAATCGTCCCGCTAAGGAATTTTGATGAACTGGATGCACTGGATCGTTTTCTCTGGGCTTTTTGCGACGTCGGGGTGCGCGGCTCTTTCGACATCTTCACAGGCTCCCCTTTCTCGGGCTGGACTGTTTCAAGGTACACAGTCTGATGCTGATACTTTGCGGCATGATGAATCAGCCACTGCGGATCAAGGAGTCAAGGTCGTGCGAGGACGACCGAACCGGTTGATCGACGGGATTGGTGACATTGTTGGAATTCCTAACCGGATTGCATTGTGGGATCGAGGCGTCAGTAATCATCAGGTATCCGCTCGAACTGAAGAACGGTTGGTCGATTATCTTGAAGTCCATGACTTAGATGACACCTTGGTGCGAGTAAACCAGTATGACCCGATTGGCGAATGGAGACGTTTATTCACGAATCGCGAGATTGGTTTCGGGTGGCGTTCGACTTTCGGAACGTACAACATGGTCAAGTACACATTGATTCCCGGGCGGATTGGTGGTGGAGACTGGTACAATCCTTATACCAATACCGTGAACTTATATTCTGATGTTCCAGCCTTAGCATTAACTTCAGGGGCCTACGCAAAAGACGTATCAGAACGTACTCATCCGGGAGCTTATGCGGCCATACAAGACATTCCTGTCATTGGTATTCAAGCAGATACATTGGCGACTCAGGAAGTTCTAAGATACTCGGCAGCCACATTTTCTGCTGAAGAAGCGCAAGAACATCGTGAAGTTTTGGCTCCAGCATACGGAGCCAGCGTTGGGTCACAACTTGCTTCGTTTTTACCGTATGGTTCTTTGATCGGTCGTTTGGGTGGGGCTGCCGTTGGCCACGCGACACGTCGTTTTCAGGATCGATCTGATTCTAAAGACAGTGCTGTTGTATCATTCGATTCAGCAGACAATAAGATCGTTCCAGTGTCTCACCAAACAATCCGGTAGTTGATGCTGTTGTTTTTGATCCTTAGTATCGGCTGCGATCGACTGTCAAAACAACCGAGGGGAGTTGCCTTCTTGATCATCGTCATCCTGTTTCGGTGGCGTGCGTCCTAGGTGTTTCCATGCCGCCATTGTGACCACTCGACCTCGTGGGCTACGTTGAATTAAGCCTTCACGCAACAGGTAAGGTTCGATTTCATCTTCGAGCGTGTCTGCTGGAATGTTTAATGTATGAGCGATTGCTTGAACTCCAGCGGGCCCTCCACTGAAGACGTTGATGATGGTTTCAAGGTACTGACGGTCGAGTCCTTCTAGGCCTCGATCATCAACTCCCTTCATCGCGAGAGCTTCATTGGCCACGTCCAATGTGATATTTCCATCTCGACGAGCGTCTGCGTAGTCTCGAGTCCACAAAAGCCAATTGTTTGCTTTTCGCGGTGTGCCTCGAGAACGGATGGCAATTTGACGAGCTGCATCTTCAGAGATTTTTGATTTCAGCTTGGCTGCGTTTCGGCAGACGATGGTGGTGAGTTCTTCGAGGTTATAAAAATTGAGGTGTTCACGATTCACAAAGCGGTCTCGTAACGGCGCAGTCAGCATTCCGCTACGAGTGGTTGCACCGATGACTGTGAATGGCTGAAGCTTCATGTTGATGGTGCGTGCATTTAGCCCGTCACCCAATGTGATGTCGACTCGGAAGTCTTCCATTGCTGGATAGATGAATTCTTCAACTGCTGGTGGAAGGCGGTGAATTTCATCGATAAACAGAACCGACTTTTCCCCCGCGTTGGTCAGGTAAGGCAGCAGGTCTTTGGGAGCGTTGAGTGATGGTCCTGCTGTGATTTGAAAATCGGTGCCGAGTTCCTTGGGAATGACCGAAGCGATCGTGGTTTTCCCAAGCCCCGGTGGTCCATCTAAAAGCAGGTGCCCCAAAGGTTCGTCTCGCATCTTTGCTGCTTCCAGCAAAATACGAACTCGCTCGACAACCTCATTTTGCCCGATGACATCCTGAAGGCGGGAGGGACGCAGTTCATCATCAAAGTGATTGTCGGTTGATTCAAAAGCTGTTGAGGTGGGTGGCACATTGATTTCGTCGTCGTCATCATCATCCGGACGAATTGTTGTTTGGCGTGCCATAGTGCGAATGCAAAGAAGTGAAAGTTCATTCCCTAGCAGCAAGAAGTGCTTACTGGGGCGTTTGGGGGATTAAAATGAAGGTGGTTTGGATGCCTGACGCGACTTTGTCATTCTAACGTGTCATTCCAACGTGGCGGGCCAATCTGTTGCAGGTCGCGATATGGCTACTGATCCAGTTTTTTCTTCAGGCGATCAATGACTTGTTGATCGTTTGGCGTTGATTCTGATTCAACATCCAGAGCTTCCTGCCACGCCTTACGTGCTTTTTCCTTCTGGTTGAGTTTGGCGTGGGTGTCTCCCATGTGTTCGATGAGTGTGGAGTCTCGATAATCCTGATCGGAATTTGCTTTTTCAAGTTCAACGAGTGCTTCGGGGTAGCGTTCCATCTGGAACAGAACCCAACCAAGGCTATCTAAGTACGCTTTGTTTTCTGGTTCGGCTTCTACAGCAAGACGAATCATCTTTTCAGCTTGTTCAAGCTTCTTTCCTTGGTCAGCGTAAAGGTAACCAAGGTCATTGTTGACTCCGATATCATCGGGGTATTTTGCGTACACTTCTTCTAGGTACTTTTCGCCATTCGCCATATCTCCGGCTTGCACATAAGCATTTGAAAGTCTCATTCGACATTGCTTTGTGTTTTCATCGGACTGGTCGGTATCTTCAAGTATCTTCTTGTAGGCCGTAATTGCGGCTTCAAAATCTTTGGTTCTGACCAGCACATCGCCTTGAAGTAGGCGTGTTTGGAATTCAAGACCTAGGTTTCCTTGTGCCAGCTGTGCTGCTTTTTCGAGAGCTTTGTTGGCTTCTTCAAAGCGACTGGCCTGCACATAAACCCAGCCCAGCTGATAGTTCAATTGTGGGTTTTGATCTGACAGTTTCATGGCAGCCTGAATCGCCTGAATGGCTTCATCGTAGTTCTGGCTGAATGCTTCTGACTGAGACAAACGATAAAGACCTTCGAGTGCTCGATCGTTTGGCAACCCTGGTGTTGCGAGTAGCTTTTGGTAGGTCTTGGATGCTTCTTTTGTGTTGTTTTGCAGCAGCTGATTAAAGCCTAAGCGTTCCAGTATTTCGATTCCTAAAAGTTGAGCTGGATTGCCATCGAGAGCTGCTTGAAGGAGAGCTTCTTCTTGAGTTTCAAGGTCAAGTTTCAGGTCTCTTGCGATATCAGCGATGAGGAAGAATCCTGTTGGCATGAGACTTGATGAATCATCTTTGGCAAGTTGAACGCCTGCTTCGATGACTTCTTGTGCGAACTCAGGAGCAGCCAAGAGAGAGACTTTCAACGGGATGAGCTCTGCCAGTTGAATGCGTGCCCGAAGAGCCTTTTGCATGGCACTGATGAGTGCATCTGGATCTTTCCGAGCAATATGAATTTCAAGTAAACCAAGACGCGCTCCAGCTTCACCGCTATCGGCGAGAACCTTCTGAAAGACGTCTGCTGCGTCATCCAGTTCACCTTGTTCAATCAAAAGCTTGCCCAAAAATAGCATCACGACAACGGCATCTCGTTCGTCTTTCACGAGTGCTTCAAGATGTGCTCGAGTCTGGTCTGATTGTCCGCTGGCTCGATCAATGTCTGCGAGTAGACGGAGTGCTTGGGCTGTTCGGTCGCCTGTTTCAAAATACAGATCTAAGTTCTTTCGGGCATCGTCGAGATTGTCAAGACGGTAGTGAGTCAGTGCGATCCAGAAGTTGTGTGGTCCTGTCTGATCTTTTTTCAGTCGCTGTTCGCCATCAAACGCGCTTAAGGCTCGTTTGTTGTCTCCAACTTCTAGCATGACTTTGCCAACGGTTAAGAAGCTGGATGCATTGTCTAAAGCCAAGACCTGATGTTCCCGGAAATCCATTCCAAAGTCTTCAGGCTTAAGCAATGCTTCCAAGATGACTCGATAGCTATCTGCACTTTCAGAAATCTTGCGTTGAAGCAGAAAAATGCGACTTCGGATGGTATGCAGTTGTACGAAATCGATTGAACCTTTGTTCAGTGACTTTGATTCCAATGCTTCATCAATGAGCTGACTGGCTTGATCGATCTGTTGTCGAGTCGTGAGCAGAACGGCTAGCTCGAGTCGTGTCTTATGATCGTCTTTGTCGAGTTCAATGGCTTTTTGAGCGACAGCAACTGCCTGCTGAATACGTCCCATACGACGGTACAGCACAGCTTGGGCTCGAAGTGGATCGGCGGCAGTTGGGTCTAGCTTGGCCGCTTCTTTGTAACGTTCCAAAGCATCATTGAGCTCACCCTTTTTTTGGGCCGCTTGTCCGGCCATGAAAGCAGCCGTTGCTTTGCGTTTGTTTTGATCTGGTGTCTTAAGTGGATCTTTAAGCTCAGTCGCAGAATCGTCAGTGTTAGCAGACTGTGTGCTTGGCTGCTTTTCTGATTGTTCACCAACTTGTTTCGCTGGTTCTTTTTGCTGAGCCGTGCCATTTGGTGCAGCCTGAACAATTAAGGCCAAAGCAACCAAAGGGGTGAGTGAAGAGAAAAAGAAGCGTCGTAAGTAAGACATGGGGGAGCTCGCTAAAGAAACAAACAACATGTCTGCACTGTAGATTCTTAAGCAAAAACTGACCACCCGATTGCACGGAATCATCGGCCTTCCGGCAAAGTTGAACGTCTTTGGAAGGCTATTTTTTCTTTTTCTTCTTGGTGACTGACTTCGCAGGCGTCGTTTTTGAGGCTGCCTTTTTCTTAGCCGGAGTCGATGTTTTGCTTGTTTTTACTGTCTTCTTTTTCGTAGCTGTCTTCTTCTTGGCTGCTGTTTTGGGCTGGGCAACTTTCTTTGCAGCGACTTTGGCTGGACTTTTCTTTGCGGTGGTCTTCTTTGCTGCCACTTTCTTTGTGGCTGTTTTCTTCTTAGCAACCTTCTTCTTGGGAGTTTTTCGTGGCGATTTTAATGCGGTTAAACGTTCTGCAACGTTCAAAACATTAAATTCGTCTTCGAGCTCTGGTTCGTCTTCGATCCGTTCTAAGAGCTTTGGATCCGTTGCCAAACAGTGCAGCAAGTAGCTGAACGTAAAGCACTCCGATTTTTTGACTCCTGCCTTCAGAAATTCGGCAGCGTCGGTAATGGAACTGTCCGGTGGAACAATTCCGAGGTGAATTGCCGCTTTCAGCCCTAGGTTGTCTATGATGACAACATGACTACCGAGAACCTGTTGAAGTGTGAACGCCGTGACGAATGGAGAAAGATGTTCAACTTTCTTCAGCCGTTTTTGAGCTGATTCCAATGTCAGACGAGCTAGCTTTTCGAATTCAAAGCCGTATGTGCTTTCGAAGACAAATCTGAGGATCGACCGGATTCGAAGCCCTTTCCAATCTGCGTCTTTCAGGTCGTTGAGCGTTCGTTCGAGTTCTGTCACCGAACTGACTCGAATTTCATTCAGGTCGAAATACGACTTCAGCAGCTTTTCGTAGTTCGCTTCTGCATCCTTCCATGGACTGTCTTCAAGACAAACCGCAAAGAGGATGGTTTCAAGGACAGGGTGCTTCAGCTTCGGGATTGTCTTGCCGTAATCTTTTTGAAGCAGCGTTGTCAGTTTTTTGCACGCAGTAACTTTGTCACTGGCTTTGGTTGCAGATGCCGAAGGCATAGCGTCGTTTCCTATTTAGTCTGTGCTTTTAAGCCGTTGCTTTGAGAAGAAGCAATAAGTCGAGTGACGGTTTGCTAGGAAGTTTATTGTGACGTATCGCTTGATGCGTCAGGACTTTCTCGCTTGCTCAGGTCAGTTTCTGGTGTTGTTTCGACGTTCTCGTTGGTTGTTGCAGTGTCCGTGTCGGTTTCTGGGAGGACTTCCTTCAAAATGCGACTTGCTTCAAACGACATTGCAATTCCATGGTCGACTTCGAAACTCAATTCGGGAGTGTATCGAGTCTTCACACGCTCTGCGACTTTTGATTGCAGGTAGCCTCGAGCTGAATTCAGGCCGTGCATCGTGAGTGCTTCTTCTTTTTCGTCTCCCATGATACTGATCCGGATTTTGGCATACCGGAGATCTGGGCTGACATCAGCTCCTAAGACGGTCACATTCTGGATCCGCGGATCTCGCAGCTCCTGAAGAATGCTTGTGCTAACCACCTCTCGGATAACAGAGGAGACTCGTGCGGTACGACGAGATGACATGCGACGATCTCTTTTGAATTCAAAAATGGATTGCAGTGTGGAGCGGGATAGAAAGCCCAGCCATCTGAGATGGCTGGTTGCCCAGTGCCACTAGAGCGTTCGCGAAATTTCTTCGATGCGAAATGCTTCCAACAAATCACCCTCTTTAATGTCGTTGAATCCTTCCAGACGGATACCGCATTCCATGCCTTCACGCACTTCTTTGGCGTCGTCTTTTTCTCGCTTCAACGATGCCATTCTGTAGTCGTTGATGACTGTGTTGTCTCGAATCACGTGAACACGATTGTCGCGACTAATCGTTCCGTTGATGACTCGACAACCAGCAATTGTTCCAAAACGACTGATACTGAATGTTTGCAGGACGACACATCGGCCAGTTGTCTTTTCGACTTTTTCTGGTCGCAGTAAGCCTTCCAGTGATTGCTTAATTTCGTCAATGACTTCGTAGATGATTCGATATCGACGAATTTCAACGCCTTCACGTTCGGCCATCTGTTCGGCTCGTTCTTCCGCGATGACATGGAAGGCGATGATGATTGCTCCACTGGCACTGGCCAGTGAAACGTCGCTTTCGTTGACTCCACCGACGGCTTCGTGGATGACTTGAATTTCCACTTCGTCGTGTTCGAACTTGTTCAATTCACCTCGAATGGCTTCCAATGAACCGGGGCTATCTGCCTTCAGAATCAGTGGTAACGTTTGAATTCCTTCGCCGTCACGAGCCGCACTTAACAAGAGGTCCAAGGTGACCTTGGTGCCGTTTCCTGCGAGGACCTGTTCGCGACCTTCGTGGATACGACTTTCGGCCATCATTCGGGCTTCTTCGATGTCCTTCATGACAAAGAAGTGAACTCCAGCAGAAGGCACTTCATCCAGTCCAGCAACTTTCACGGGCATGGAAGGTCCAGCTTCTGTAACCTCATTTCCTTGGTCGTCATACATCGCCCGAATTCGACCATGGGCCTTACCACAAAGAACAGAATCGCCAACTCGAAGTGTTCCCTTTTGCACGATCATCCAAGCGATGACTCCACGCCCGTCGTCTCGGAAAGCTTCCAAGCAGACGCCAATGGCTTCTCGTTCTGGGTTGGCTTTGAATTCCTGTAGCTCAGATGTCAGAGCCAGAGTTTCGATCAAGTTTTCCATTCCCAAACCGGTTTCACCCGATGTGCGAACGACTTCGTATTCGCCCCCCCATTCGGCTGGCAGCAGTTCGTGTTGTGCCAGTTGTTGCAGAACTCGCTGATCATCAACTTCTGGAAGATCCATTTTATTGAGTGCAATCACAATCGGAACGCCAGCCGCTTTTGCGTGACTGATGCATTCTTCCGTTTGTGGCATCACTCCATCGTCTGCAGCAATGACCAACACGATAATGTCAGTGACGTTTGCTCCACGAGCTCTCATTTCGCCAAACGCAGCGTGACCTGGCGTATCGACAAAAGTCAGACTTTGATTTTCATTGTGAACTTGGTAGGCCGCAATGTGTTGAGTAATTCCGCCTGCTTCGCCAGCTGCAACATTCGCGGATCTTAGACGGTCAACGAGGGTGGTTTTACCGTGATCGACGTGTCCAAGGATCGTGATAATTGGTGGACGAGAAACCAATGTTTCTTCGTCGTCTTCATGATCAAGGCTTTCGACCAGTTCTGCTTCTCGGTCACGACCTCGTTTGATTTCAAGATCGACCCCTAACTCCATCGCGACTTCAAGAGCATCTTCTTCGTTGAGCTCGTCGTTGATGGTGACCATTTGGCCTTCTTTGAAGAAGTACGCCATGATCGATTTTGCGGGCCGTCCGATCGCTTCCGACAGTGCTCGAACGGTGATTGGGAATTCAATTTGAGCCGAAGTTTTGAGCTCAATTGGGCCTCGATTTTTGCGTCCCCGGCGACTGCGTTTTTTCTCTCGAGCATCCGCTCGTTCACGACGCATTGCGTCCAACAACGAACCTTTGCGGGCTCCTCCTCGTCGGCTGCCTGCTTTTGTTCCAGGGGTTTCGTGTTCTTCTCGAGCCTGTTTCAACTGGCGCAGTTGATCCGCCAGCGGGCTTCCTCCAGCGGTGACTTTATCCAGAGAAATTTCTGGCTTCATCGCCTTTTCGTCAGGCTTTTTCGCTTTTGGTTTAATAACAGGCGGTTGGTAGCTTGGTGGTGCAGCAACCATGGGACGTCCGGGAGCCTTGACAGGAGCTTTTGCTGCTGACTTGTCTTTCGGTCGATCCTTTGGCTTTTCGACGGCAGGCGGAGCTGCCATTGCAGGAGGGGCAGCCACTTTGGGTTTCGCAGGAGCCTTGGATGCTTCACGTTCTTTGACGGATCCAATGGGCTTCATTTCTCGACGACCACCTCCACCCTTCATTCGCTGCATCGGAGATGCCGCTTTTTGAGTGACTGGTTCGGCGGTGACAGCAGGCTTGGAAGGTTCCGTAGGCTTTGCTTGCTGTGGATCAGGCTCTGGAGTCTCAGCGACTGGTGCTGCTTCGACAGGTTCTTCTACTACCGCTGTTTGCACGTTTTCTGCTTCTTCCGTCGCAACATCATCGGCAGCTTTTGGTGCTGGTTCCGAGTCTGCTTTGTCTTCGCTTGATTCAGCGACAACATCAGTCGCTTCGGGCTGATCAGCCTGTTCCTGAGCTACTTCAGGTGTTTCAGTTGGTGAATCGCTTGTTTCATCTGCCGCCGCTTCGAGTTCGACGTCAGCGGTTTCCGTTTCCGTTGCGGCAACCTCCACAACAGGTTCGGCGACTTCCTCTGGCTGTTCGTCGGTTTGACTGGTTTCAGTCGGTGTGACCGTTTCTGTATCAGTAGAAGTTTCTTTTCCGGGTTGAGGCGGAAGAACTTTGATATCGCGAGTCTTACCTGCGGTGGCATCACGCGACGGACTGACAGCTTTTTGAGGAGCTGCTTTGGAAGTCGGCTTTTTACCCTTGTTCTGCACGTACGCGACAATTTGGTCGCGCTCTTCTTCACTAACAGTCGCCAGTGCATTGCGCAAAGCGACTCCAGCTTCATCGGCGAGTCCAAGTAATACCTTGCTGTCCAGGCCAAGTTCTCTGGCCAAAGCAAAGATTCGAATCTTCAAGACAAATACCCCTTTGACTGATTGTAGCCCATATCTAAGTGGTGGGTTACTACAAGGCCAGTCAAGTTTTTGATCGTGTCAGTATGTCGCGGCTAATAATGGTCCGCCCGTTTCGGGTGGACGGTCACTGGCGAAATTATGGTGGGTGTGATAGTGGTTGTCCCCGCCAATTTGGCTTGGAGACTCAGATAACAAGTTTTAAGAAGACACGATCCTCGATCTGGTGGGAGCTATGAAATATCCATTGAAAACCAAAGCGGCGAAACTATTCAGCCGGCTTCGTTGTCTCATCGGAAGTTGATTCCTCTTCGACAGGAGCAGGCTCAGCCTGCTCTTGGGCCTCATCGGAGGCAATTGATTCTTCTGTTACTTCTTCTACTGCAGCGTCAGTATTTGATTGTGTTTCCACCTCAGCTGCTGTGGCTGCGACTGGTTCTGATTCGCTTGATGGTTCTTCAGGCGGTGTCTCTGCTGCGGCAGCTTCTGATGGTTGCGGAGTGGGTTTACTCGGAGGAGGCAATTCGCCTCGTTTTCGAGCCTCGTTGGCCGCGATTTCTTCTTCTTCAATTCTGAGGCTTTCGGCATCTGCATAATCGATGATGATGCCGATGTCTTCTTCGGATAACCCACTGATTTCAGCCAAATCATCAGGTTCAATCACTGACAAGTCATCAAAAGTGAAGAAGCCCTGTGAAACAAGGTTTTCAACCAAGTCGGTTGGCATTTTTGGGACAACATTGAACGCCGCAATTGAGATATCGAGCTGCTCGTCAAGTGATTCCTGAGTCATCACATTGATGTCCCAGCCAACCAGCTTGGAAGCAAGTCTGACATTTTGCCCGCGACGACCAATTGCCAATGACAGCTGGTCGTCTCGAACCAGCACAATCACTTTACCCAACATGGGGCAAAGAATAACGTCTTCGACTTCTGCTGGTTGCAGAGCATTAGGGACAAGGATTTGAAGACCATCATTCCACCGAACGATATCGATGCGTTCGCCATTCAGTTCTTCTACAATCCCGCGAATACGGGCTCCCCGCACACCAACACAGGCTCCCACGCAATCGATTGTGGTGTCTGTTGATGACACGGCGACTTTTGACCGATGGCCAGCTTCACGTGCAATCGATCGAGCCTCAATGACTCCATCATTGACTTCTGGGATTTCCTGTTCGAACAAGCGACGAACAAAGTCCGCGTGAGTTCGCGACAGGATGACTCGCACTCGAGATCCTGCTTTTTTGACATCGAGTACGGCGGCTCGAACTCGGTCGCCAACTCGATATCCTTCTTTGTTGATCTGTTCGCTGCGAGGAAGAATGGCTTCCACTTTGCCCAAGTTTACGATCACGGTGCCGCGATCGACTCGAGTGACCGTGCCGGAAACCAGCTGGCTTTTGAGATCCTGAAACTCTTCGTAGTGAGCATCGCGCTCTGCTTCACGAATCCGCTGAATCATGACCTGCTTAGCAGTTTGAGCAGAGATTCGCCCCAGCAAATCTCCGATCAGTTCTGGTTCAAGCATCGCCCCGTCACATGTGAGTGAGGGTTCGCCAGAGTCGCGATCGATCTTGACTTGCAGATCTTCTTCTTCCGAAAAATGCTTTCGGGCAGCTGAAAGGATCGCCTGTTCGATCCCTTCGAATACGATTTCGGGATCGATCGCTTTATCTCGATGAATCGCATCGACAATGCGTTTGATTTCGTCGCCGTTCATTTGCCGCAATCGAAGTGTCGGGAAAATCACAATAAAAAAAGTGGGACCAAGTCCCACTTTATCACAACCTAAAAGTGTCTCAAAATGAGAACCCTTAGGAGAATTCGGTTCTTCTAAATCTGACAAAATTTGTCAGAGTGAAGGTGTGAGTGATACTCAGTTTAAGAACATCATCCAGTTTCCTACGGGCCGAAAGTCACTGACATCGGCAGTTTGGAGCTGTGGACTCAACAACCAGCGAGCAGTTCCCGCTGATTTCCTGCGGAAAGTAAACGGATTACGGCTCACTGTCAAGCACGTCAGCCGCCACTGTCAGAACAAACCGTTTTCCAGGATTCCGTGAGAAGTGTTTTGGGCTGGTCGGCGGTTGTGCCCTGTTGGGCCTTCCCAGCCGAAACCCGATTGCGAACCAGCTCATTCCTCTTGAATGTGAGCTGGGCTGCGGTGAACGCTCGGTACTGCTGAGGCCTATTCCTTGCGTTCGGCTGTGACTGTTTCTCGTGCCAACTTGCGAGCTGACTTATACGCGTGTTTGATCGTGAAGACTCGTGATTCGATCTGTTCTGCAGTAAAGTATCGCCCCACTTCGCTTTCTGGGAGTCCAGCAAGCGATAGTGTGAGCGGCAACAGGTCCAAGAATTCTTTGTAGCGGCGTTGGGTGTCTGATGGTTCAGTCATGTGTCTTCCGTTCTTCCTATTTGGTTGGGGAGATCGAACTCACGGCTGTGCGTTTGGTGATTTGTTCAGGTGTGCGGCCCGTTTGCTTGTTTTTCCCAGCCTTTCTCAAGAGGGCTGGTTGGTTGCCGGGTCGCTGAGCTTGAATTGACTTGCTTGGGGCGGGCAGCACAGACCATCGCGGCAGACGCTAGCAGTTGAAAAGTGGCCGTTTGTTTCAAAATTCGCAGTTGCGTGCAAGTCGCAGTTTGCTCCAAGCAAGCTGGTGCTGCTGGCAGAGTCAGATACCGCAGGCAACAGAACACAGGGGCTGTCCGTATGAAAAACGGCTACGATTTTGTGAGTATGTGGCTGTTTTTCTGTGGCAATTATCTAGCCGCCCGGTGGACGATTCATCTGGTTTTTGATGATTTCAGCCGCTGATTGGTTGGACTTGATTTCAGCAGGAGCAGCGGAACTGTTGTCGACAGGAGCTGGTTTTGGTTCGTCTTTTGCTCCTGTTTGAGCTGGGTCGGGCAGGTTGACATCGATCGTTGTCGGTGCAGCTGGCTGTTCTGCAGCAGGTGCTGGTGCTGCAGCGGGCGGCTGCATTTGCGGCTGTTCGAATTGTTTGTTTCCCTGCCTCTGGAAGTGTTGTTTTCCCTTCCATGAGCTTTATGGCTTCAAATCCAGCGGCTGCTAATCCTGCGAGCTCTCCAGACTCAACTATTCTATCTGACATCGTATTGTCGGCCATATTTTCTGTTACGGTTTTCACGCGGTTGGTTATCGTGTCATTATCGATACCGCTGGATTCAACGCCCATTTGCTCAGCGACTTCATTCGTCGGAAGTACATCAATGTCCTCATACTTTTCCTGATGTTCAGCCACGTAAGCTTTGTTGTTTGTGGCTTTGAGTTGATACTCATGTAAAATTTCATCTGTAGCAGACGATTTGATAACAACGTCAGAACCTGCATGATTAGTTGAGCCGTGTAACTCCGCATATGTATCCGTATGGGTAGCGTTATATTCTTCGACCCAAATCAGTTCATGATATATGCCTTTAACATTATTGCCGACGCCTTGGAGTTGTTCTGGTGATAATTCATCTAAGTATTCAGATGATTCAGCTTCAGTTGCGTGGCGTAAGTCATTTTTTGACCTACGCAAAGCATTTAAAACTA
>CAYTUE010000068.1:17242-21897 GCA_964441085.1 uncultured Planctomycetaceae bacterium | reverse complement strand
AAATGGCACTTTCATGAGTGGTTCAGTTTGTCATTCTGACTGGCAATGTTCGTCGGTCCGGCTCTTGATGTGACAGAGCAATTAGACTTCTTGGCCATGGTCTGATGACTGAAAACGACCGGCTTCGTGACATGAAACTGTACGCTCGATCATGCCAGATTCACTGGCTGATGATGTCCATGCGATCATCGAAGGCGGTCGCCTGATTCCCGATAAAATCCCCCCCTAAATCGTCTTCGCATTGTTGGTGGAGATCCCGCTGGAGCGAAGCGATCATTGATTGAGCGATACGTTCCGTTTCGAATCACCCCGGGGTTGGGTGTTGGGGTTGGGTGTCGAGTTTGAGTGACTTGAGATCACTCAATAACTGCTTGTTCGAAGCTTGATCAGGTTTTGTTGTGGAAACCTCAATGGTGTCATCCGCGTGTTTGTTGTGGGTTGCAGCCGGAAGTGTGATGGCAGATGGCTACTTCTTTTTTGGGCGGAAGGCGACAATGTGGTCTTCGTTTGTGGTGAGGAAGGGGCCGTTCAGAAGGTCGATGCAGTAGGGGATTGCGGGGAAGATGGCATCAAGGCATTCTGAAATGGCCTTGGGTTGTCCGGGCAGATTGATGATCAAAGATTGATTGCGGATTCCTGCGGTTTGTCGAGATAGGATTGCTGTGGGGACTTTTTCGAGCGACACTTTTCGCATGAGTTCCCCGAAGCCCGGCATCATTTTGTCGCAGACGGCTTCTGTTGCTTCTGGTGTGACGTCTCGAGCTGCGGGACCTGTGCCTCCAGTGGTGATGATCAGTTGGCAGTTTTGATTGTCGGCCAGTTTTGACAGTGCGGCTTCGATTTCTGCTTGGTTGTCGGCCACGATGACCGCTTCGGGTTGCCATGGGCAGGAGAGGATGCGGCTTAAGTAGTCTTGAATTGCCGGGCCGCCTTTGTCTTCGTATTCGCCTTTGCTGGCTCGATCAGAAACGGTCAGAATTCCAATAGGGATGGTCATTGGGCGGTGACTTTGCGAGGTGAAGGGCGGGGGAATCTTGAGTCAGTGTCTGGGGTTTTGGTGATTTTGCAATGCTGGGCGGACGGTTATCCGATTGTCTCCGATTGCCATTGTCTGGTGGCTTGGAGATATGGGGGTGATTGTTTTGGGTGGAGAAAGTGTGCGAGGAATTGGTGCGAGGGATGTTGCTGCTTTTGGGGTGGTGGGCTTTGAGTGACGTTCTGCGCGGTCTTCGGGGGGAAACGGAGGCTGTCTGAACACAACTTTGGCTTCATCTGTTCTTTCAATTGGAATTCCTGCATTGTGGTGGGGGCTGAACTTCCCATCCAATACAGTCTGTCTATCATGTGAAAACAGGTCTCAAACGGTCCAATCCCCTGCAAAAATTGCGGGAAGTTGGCTTGGCGAACGCCGATACCGTTAGTGGACTTCTCGTTGTCTTCTTAGTTTCGTAGGCCATTCATGTCTGACTCATCACATCAGGCTGCAGCAGCACCATCTTTTCTTGATCGTGCGTCTTCCGAGGCATCTGCTTCTGAACCTGTTCCTCGCGTGCGAGGAACGTTGAGTACTCAGAGCGTGGAATTCATGGAAGAGCAGTACGAGTTGTATCTTCATGATCGCAACTCGGTCAGTCCCGACTGGCGCGAATATTTTGAAGAAATTCACGCCGGTCACGAAGATGTGACTCCAGAAGTGCTGCAGCAACCGTTTCGTCACGAGAGTATCTTTCACCGCGGTTCGAAGGTGCAGGTGGATTCAGCGGTTGCCAGTGATACGGCCATTCTTCAGGAACGACTTGACCAGCTGATCCGAAATTATCGGGTTCGCGGCCATATTATGGCTCAAATCGACCCACTGGAAGCCAAGCGTCCTCAGCCTCCCGAACTGGATCCTGCGTTCTACGGGTTTACCGAAGAACAGATGGACATGGAGTTTTCGACTCAGTGGTTTGGTGGGGCCGAATGCAACACGTTGCGAGACATGTTGAGCTGGTTGCAGATGACGTACTGCCGATCTGTTGGCGTGCAGTTTATGCATATCGATAGCTTGCAGGTGCGATCTTGGCTGCGAGATCGGATGGAGCGTTCCGGGAATCGTTTAACGTTGTCTCGAGACGAGCAAGTTCGCATTTTGCGTCGATTAAGCGACGCGGTGATGTTTGAAGAATTTGTTCAGAAGAAATATGTCGGTGCCAAAAGTTTTTCTTTGGAAGGTGCTGAAAGCCTGATTCCTTTACTGGACATGACGATCGAGCGAGCTGGCAGTCAGGGCGTCGATTTGGTTGTGTTGGGGATGGCTCACCGAGGCCGTCTGAATGTGCTTGCCAATATCATGGGCAAACGCCCAAGTCATATTTTTCGTGAGTTCGAAGACTGTGATCCCGAACGTCAGATGGGCCGAGGCGATGTGAAGTATCACCTTGGGTTTAGCAGTGATTGGGAAACGGTAGATGGCAGCGAGGTGCACTTAACGTTGTGTTTCAATCCGTCTCATTTGGAATTCGTCAATCCCGTTGCTTTGGGACGAGTTCGGGGCAAACAGGACCACCGCGAAGATCCGGATCGCAAGCACAGCATGGCGGTGTTGATTCATGGGGATGCTGCTTTTGCTGGCGAAGGTGTGACTCAGGAAACATTGAATCTCAGCGAACTGTCTGGTTACCGAACGGGCGGAACGCTGCACATTATTGTGAACAATCAGATTGGATTTACGACGTCCGCATCGGAAGCTCGTTCTTGCACATACGCGACCGATGTGGCTCGAATGCTTCAGATTCCGATCTTTCATGTTAATGGTGAAGATCCGGAAGCGGTGGCTTTGGTGGTTCAGTTGGCGATGGATTTTCGTCAGCGGTTTCAGCGAGACGTCATCATCGACATGTATTGTTTTCGTCGTCGAGGCCACAACGAAGGTGATGAACCTGCGTTTACTCAACCAACGATGTATCAGAACATTCGGCAGAGAAAAACGGTTTTCGAAAGCTACTTGGAACGCATGTTGGCTTTAAACGAGTTGACTCGTGAAGAGGCTGATGAAATTGTTGCTCGGCAGGCTGAAGTCTTAGAGAACGAGTTAGCGGAGGCTCGTAAGGACCAGTTCAGCTTTTTGAAAGATGGTGGCAGCGGTACGTGGAAGGATTATCTCGGCGGTCCCGTTTCTGGAGCCGATCATGTTGATACGACATTGTCGACTGAAGATCTTGAAAAAATTGTGACCACAATCAGTAGTCCGCCAGAAGGATTTACTCCTCATGCTCGTTTAAAGCGGATCTTGGCCGGGCGTCTTCAAATGGCCAAGGGCGAGGCTTCGTTTGACTGGGGAACTGCTGAACTTGCGGCGTTGGGTTCCGTCGTGATGGCGGGTGATCAGCTCAGGTTTTCTGGCCAGGATGTTCGCCGGGGCACTTTTAGTCATCGGCACGCAGCGTTGTTTGATGCCAACGATGGAAAAGTTTGGATTGGAATCGAAGATTTGGCTGCCAAGCCAGAGATGGTAGAAATTCACAATAGCCCGCTGTCTGAAATCGGAGTCTTAGGTTTTGAATACGGTTACAGTTTGGACCGGCCTGCGGGTTTAACGATCTGGGAAGCTCAGTTTGGCGACTTCGTCAATACGGCTCAGGTGATTATCGACCAGTTTATTTCCAGTGCGGAAGATAAGTGGAAAAGGCTGAGCGGTTTGGTCATGCTGCTGCCTCATGGATTTGAAGGGCAGGGCCCAGAACACAGTAGTGCTCGGCTAGAGCGATTTTTGACATTGGCTGCTGAAGACAACATGCAGATTGTTGTTCCAAGCACTCCGGCTCAGCACTTTCATCTTCTTCGGCGGCAGGCGATGCGTCGTTGGAAAAAGCCGTTGATCGTGATGACGCCCAAAAGTTTGCTGCGGCTGAAAGAAGCTGTGTCGACTCGGGATGAATTGGCCAACGGATCGTTCCGTGAAGTGTTAGAAGACACAACGGTTGATGCAGCAAAAGTGACTCGAATTCTGCTGTGTAGCGGCAAGGTCTACTATGAGTTGGACGAAATGCGTCGGGAAACTGGTCGTGATGATGTGGCCATTGTGCGGATTGAGCAATTGTATCCGTTCCCGTTAGAAGAACTCAAACAGAAACTATCGAGTTACGGTGCTGATGTTCCCGTGGTATGGGTTCAAGAAGAGCCTCAAAACATGGGAGCTTGGGCGACGATGCGGTTCCGCTTCGCGAACACGATATTTGAGACACATGAATTTTCTGGAATTACTCGAGCGGAATCTGCCAGTCCGGCAACCGGGTCGGGAACCAGTCATAAAATTGAACAACGAGCAATCCTCGAAAAGGCGTTTGAAGTCGCATGAGCAACGAAGTTGAAATCAAGATTCCTTCTGTTGGTGAGTCCATCACAGAAGTGTTTATCGGCGAATGGTACAAGCCGGCTGGTTCGACAGTCGCTCTTGACGATAACGTCGTTGGACTGGAAACGGACAAAGCCACATTCGATGTGCCAGCCCCAGTGGGTGGCACGATTAGTCGAGTGTTAAAAGACGCGGGCGAAACGGCTGAAGTGGGCGAAGTGATCGGTTACATGACCGAAGGTGCGGTTGCTGCTGCGAGTGCACCAGCTGCGGTGACTCCTGCTCCACAAGCGACGGCCTCTCAGCCATCAGCCGCTCA
>CAYTUE010000068.1:14059-17142 GCA_964441085.1 uncultured Planctomycetaceae bacterium | reverse complement strand
CTCAGCCATCAGCCGCTCAAGCCATGCCAGCAGCGGAGCGACTTGCTGCAGAAAAGAATGTGCCGCTCTCTGGTGTTCAGGGGACGGGGCCGGGTGGTCGAATTTTGAAAGAAGACGTGGCTCGTCAGGCAAACGGTGGTGGCGGTGCGGTTTCATCGGGGGGAGATCGTGAAACTCGAACTGTTCCGATGAGTCCTATTCGTCAGACGATTGCCAGTCGGTTGGTGGCTGCTCAGCAAACAGCCGCTTTGCTAACGACGTTCAACGAAATTGATATGGCTGCAGTCAAAGAACTGCGAGGCCGTTACAAAGATTCGTTCGAAAAGAAGTACGGTATCAAGCTCGGCTTTATGTCATTTTTCGTGCGAGCAATCGTGGATGCGTTGGGAGAATTCCCGTCCATCAATGCTCAAATGGAAGGCAAAAAGTTGGTGTATCACAACTACTGTGATATCGGCATTGCGGTTGGTGGCGGAAAGGGACTGGTTGTTCCCGTGCTACGCAACGCGGAAAATATGAGTTTTGGTGAGATCGAAAATGCGATCATGGACTTTGCCATCCGCGCCAAAAACAACGCCATTGGCTTAGAGGAACTCGAAGGTGGAACCTTTACCGTGACGAACGGTGGAGTTTACGGTTCGCTGCTTTCGACTCCAATTGTCAATCCGCCTCAAAGTGGGGTTCTTGGCATGCATGGGATTGTGGATCGCCCGGTCGCGGTGAATGGGGAAGTCGTCATTCGTCCCATGATGTATGTGGCATTGACCTATGACCATCGAGTTGTGGATGGTCGCGAAGCGGTTTCATTTTTGAAACGCATCAAAGATGTCATCGAAGATCCGGCTCGCTTGATTCTAGAAATTTGATTGCTCTGGCCTGTGCCTTGTTTTCAGCGAAGCCTTGTTTTTAGCCAAGCCTTTTCAGTTGGTTATGGTGATCTGCTGAAGAAACAAGTGTGCATCCCGTCTGATCCACCTAACAGCCAGCGATGTTCGCTGGCTGTTTTTAAATCTCCAGTCCGCTTCTCCGTCAATTGATTTCCACGGCACTTGTTCTCATGTCTGATTCATACGATCTTATTGTTATTGGTGCTGGGCCGGGTGGTTACGTGGCGGCGATTCGAGGTGCTCAATTGGGGATGAAAGTCGCCATTGTTGAGCGAGAATCCAAGTTTGGTGGTACGTGTCTTCGAGTGGGTTGTATTCCCAGTAAAGCGTTGTTGGAAACAACCGAACTGCTTGAACAGTCTCAACATTCATTTGCAGATCGTGGGCTGATTGCCGGCGAGGTGAAAGTTGATTTGCCTCAAATGATGTCTCATAAGGAGAACGTCATTTCGCAGTTGGATGGAGGCATTCAGCAGTTGATGAAGAAGAACAAGATTGATCGTCATGTGGGACACGGCAAATTGTTGGGGCAGGGCGTTGTTCAGGTAAGCAATGGCGACGATTCGACAACGATATCGGGTAAGAAGATTTTGATTGCGACAGGAAGTGTGTCGTCATCATTTCCGGGAATGGAACCAGACGGCGATCGAATTGGAACCAGTACCGAAGCTTTGTCGTGGTCTGAGATTCCGAAGCACTTGGTTGTGATTGGTGCAGGAGTCATCGGACTGGAACTTGGGACCGTGTGGCGGAGGATGGGAGCGAAGGTCACGGTACTGGAGTATCTGCCGCGAATTCTGCCTGGCACGGATTCTCAGATCGCCAAAGAAGCTCAGAAGATCCTGAAGAAACAGGGGCTTGAGTTTCAGTTGGGGACAAAGGTTCAGAAGGTGTCATCTGATGGCAGTCAATGTACGATCGAAATAGAAGGCAAAGATGCCATTGTTTGCGATCGAGTTTTGATTTCTGTGGGACGTCGTCCGTGTACCGACGGGCTTGGTTTAGAAGAAGCAGGCGTGGTCACTGATGGGCGTGGATTCATTCAAGTGAATTCGTCTTATCAGACAATGGCCGAAGGTGTTTATGCGATTGGTGACGTGATTGGTGGAGCCATGTTGGCTCATAAGGCTGAAGAAGAAGGCATTGCTTGCGTTGAAAAAATGCAGACGGGCTATGGGCACATTGATTACAACTGCATTCCGGGAGTCATCTACACGGCCCCTGAAATCGCATCCGTTGGTGAAACAGAAGATGCTTTGAAGGAACGTGGAATCAAGTACAAAAACGGTCGGTTTGTGTTTGCTGCGAATGGTCGGGCTCGAGCAGCAGGTCACATGGAAGGCTTCGTTAAAGTTTTAGCAGACGCTGAAACAGATCGAGTTCTGGGTGTGCACATCATTGGGGCTCATGCCGGGGAGCTGATTGCTGAAGCGGCCGTTGCCATGAACTTTGGGGCGAGCGCCGAAGACATTGCTCGCTGCTGCCATGCTCATCCCACTCTCGCAGAAGCCGTCAAAGAGGCAGCCATGGCTGTTGATAAGCGAGCGATTCATGGGTAAAGCCGTTTGGGGCGTGTGTGACTGGTCTGCCTTTTTAGGCAATTCGCATCATCAGAAAAACGGTTGCATCAGGGAGGATACGGGGGCCATTTTGAAGAAATGGCCCATGGTGATGAATTGCGTTGGCAGAAATTTGTCAATGTGTGGTGAACATCCCGTTTTTCGCCGTTACGATACGATTTGCCTTGGAAAAAGAGGTGAGTTTGCTGCTTACTTCTGCCCTGATTCTTTTTGAGCTTTGGGGCGGCACGATTTTGGTTCCCCGCAGGAAGCAGGCAACAGATGAGTTGCTTTGGGAGCAAGTCATCTGAGATGTGATCGTGTTCTGTCATGAGTGATGCTGCTTTCGTGGGCGAAAATTCAGAAACCGTAGAACCCCATTCTTCGACGGCAGAGTCAATTCCTGTGCCCGAACTTCCTGGCCAGTTGACGTTTGGTTGGGGCGACGTTGCTGCTCCTCAAAAACCGGGCAAGGGCAATTCAGACAAGAAAAAGTCGAAGAAGACTGAGCAAGCGGCTGCTGAGAAGCTGAAGCGATCAGCTGCAAAGCAAAAAAAGAAGAAAGCTGTGAAACGAAAGCCCGTGAAGGCAGTAGAATCTGCTTCGCGCAAAGGGGCGAAAAAAGCGACAGTCAAAA
>CAYTUE010000068.1:0-13959 GCA_964441085.1 uncultured Planctomycetaceae bacterium | reverse complement strand
AAAAAAGCGACAGTCAAAAGAGCTGCGAAGTCAAAGCAGAACCAAACTGTTCCGCAAACCGTTCCGCAGGCTGCGACACCAGCTGTTGCCGTTCCAGCGGTTTCAGAGCAGCCAGCTGAAGCAAAGCAGCCAGCTGAATCTCATGCTCAGCCTTCTGTTACTACAAAAGAAACGAAGCAAGCCAAAGCGGTCGAAGTGAAGAGGGCGAGTCGAACGGTTCGGAAAAAGAAAAAACCAGTTCGTGCTCAGTCAGCAAAAACAGTTGTGAAAAAGCGAGCGGTCGATTCGGAATCGGCTGTGAAAAGTGGTGTGACAGAACACGTCAATGTTGTGTCTGCCTCTTCGACCATCGTGAATTCTTCAATCACGAGCTATGCTGACAGTGTGGATTCCTTAAATCTCAAATGGGGAGCAAGACTGCCCAGTGTTGGGTTTGGTTTTTGGAAAGTTGAAAAGTCGAAAACGGCAGAGATTTGTTACCAGGCGATCCAAGTCGGTTACCGGCATTTCGACTGTGCTTGTGACTATGGAAACGAAGCAGAAGTTGGACAGGGGATTCGGCGGGCCATTCAAGATGGTCTTGTTGAACGAGAAGACTTGTGGGTGACTTCAAAGTTGTGGAATACGTACCATTCGCCTGAACATGTTCGCATGGCGTGCCAAAAGTCACTTGATGATCTTCAGTTGGAATATCTGGATCTGTATTTGATTCACTTTCCGTTGGCTCAGAAATTTGTGCCCATTGAAACTCGCTATCCACCAGGTTGGTTTTTCGACCCAGACGTGGCAAGCCCGGTGGTTGAAGAAGCTCGTGTTCCCGTTCAGGAAACATGGCAAGCGATGGAAGAACTTACCAAAGAAGGTTTGGTTCGAAACATCGGAGTCTGCAACTTCGGAACATCTCAGATTCGTGATCTGCTGACGTATGCTCATATTCGACCAGCTGTTTTACAGGTAGAAACTCATCCTCGCCTGACTCAACCCAAACTGCTGCGATATTGTCAGCAGGAAAAAATTGCGTATACATCTTTCAGTCCGTTGGGAGCAGAAAGCTACTACGGTTTGGATATGGCAAAGCAATCGGAATCATTGCTTTTGAATCTGGTTGTGAAGGCGATTGCGGAGCAGGTTGATCGCACGGCAGCTCAGGTCTTGTTGCGCTGGGGGGTGCAGAGAGGCACGGCTGTGATTCCCAAAACATCTTCTCAAGAACGTATGGCGGAAAATATTCGTATCTTTGATTTTGAGTTGTCTGCTGAGCAGATGCAGCAGTTGAATGAACTTGATGAAGGTCGTCGGTTTAATGATCCCGGTGATTTTGGTGAAGCCGCCTTCAATACGTATTTGCCGATCTACGAATAGAATGGGATGTTTGTACTGAAGCGAATTTTGTTGCTGGCTGCATGGTTATTTCTGGCAGCTTGAGCAGTAAAACGTGGCTCGTTGAGACTGTACGATGCGTTGAATGGTTTTGTTTTTACAGCGAGGACAGGGTTCACCTTCCTTTGCGTAAACCTGATGTGCGTTTTGGTAGCTGCCGTCTTTGTTGAGTGCATTCCTATATGTACCATCGCCAAGCGTTGAACCTTCATACTGAATGGCTTGGTTTAGGACAGCGAGGGTTTGTTCGCCGATCAATTGCCATTGGGATCGAGTCACCTTCGAACATGCTCGCTTGGGAGACACGGCCGCTCGATACAAAATTTCACTGGCGTACAGATTGCCAATGCCAGCCACCAAGTTTTGATCAAGCAGAGCGACCTTGACAGGGCGAGATGTTCGGCGTTTGATTGCGAGCCAGTCTGCGGTTGTCATTTGGAGTGCATCCGGGCCCAATCGGTCGGTGAGTTCTTGGAAGTCGTCGACGTTAAGGAGTCGAACGGTGCCGAGGCCTCGCCGGTCCCAAAATTCAAATGTGTCAATTGCTGTGTCATTTGATTCCAGCATCCACATCAGTCGACGGTGAGTTGTTGTGGGGGGATCAGCGACGAGCATCAGGCCCGTCATTCGAGGTTCAATGACAATTTTGTCGGTTGATTCCAACTGAATGACAATCCGTTTGGCGATGCGAGTTACGTTTAAGATTTGTTGTCCCTGAATCCTTCTGCGAAATTCAGCGAAGTCGGGAGAGAGCGTGATGGGTTTGCGAGGGCAGGGGCACTGTTCGATTTCTAGAATCCTGCGGCCTTCACAGTGAGGACGAATTCCTCGAACCATTGTTTCGACTTCGGGCAGTTCTGGCATCTTGAAAGGCAAGCCTTAGGAGTGATCATGGATGTTCGCAGAGTGGACGACTTGGGCTACGGTAGAGGCAGCTGCCTGTTTTTATACAGTCGGCATTACACAGTTGGCGTTACACAGTTGGCTTGACACAGTCGGCTCAGGAAAATTGAGTGCTAGGATACGGTCCGATTATGCCTTTCACAGTGCTTTGATGTCAGTGAACGAATTTCATTGTGCGGCGGGTCAGTGGGAATCATCCGTATCATCCGCATAGTTGTCAGAGCCGGAGAGATAAGAACAGGTCGGGGAAAGCGGAAATACTGGAAATTTCTTGACGCTGCCGTTTCGAAAGACGATCCTGATGACACGCAGAGGCTTATTTTTTGCGACCGATAAAACTAAGAGTGTATACACAACGGCATGATTTTTGTGTCGTGTGACCAAATTCAGCGACAAGGCTATCATTCATGCAGCGTTTCTATTGTCGAATCCCCGCCATACTGGGTCTGATTCTGATGTCCGCAACGTGTGGCGTTGCTGACGACGCGATTTCTGATTCCTCAAAAGGTCCAGATGTCGAACAGCTTCGCCAAGAGGCTCGCATTGCGGCCGAACTTGGTGACTTCAGTTTAGCTGTCAGTCGAATTAAAGATGCGGCGACTCAAGCGGGCGATCAAGCAACAATTGATCGAGCTCAACAAGCGCTGCCAGCTGGTGGTTCGCAGTTCGCCAACTTTGGTGAAATTCTGACCTTGATTATGGAGCAAACCTCTCCTCCAGCTCGGTGGATTCAAACTGACGGCGATGGCGGTCAAATTTCACTCTCTCAACAGGGGGTTTTGTTGACATCTGATTCTGTGATGAAATCGCTGTCAACGATTAAAGACGATTCGAATTTGCTCAAAATGGCTGACGCTTACAAGCAAGCCAATCACAATACGAATGCTCGCCAAACTTCTTCTCTGCGAATGGTGTCGCTGACCCGTCTTGCTGCAGTTGTGCGTCACACAATCAAAGCGGGTGGCACACTGCCAGATGACTTGCGAGTTTTGGCTGGCTTAAATCGAATTGATTACCTGTTTACGTATCCGGAAACAGGTGACATTGTGATTGCTGGCCCAGCAGGCGATTGGAAGCTTGATGCGGATCAGCGAGTTGTGAACGTAGAAACAGGTCGACCGACTTTGCAGTTAGATGACTTGGTCACTTTACTGCAAACTTTCAGTCGCAGTGGTGCAGGTGGGTTTGTTTGTTCAATCGATCCTGTGCAACAACAGGTTCAAGCTGTGCAAGCCTTTGTGGCTCACAACCAGAAATCACTCAATCCAGCAACTGCTGAAAAATTCACTTCAATGGTTCAAGATCAGCTTGGATTGCAGAATGTCATTGTGAAAGGTGTTCCTGCTGATTCTCGAATCGCATCTGTGATCGTTGATGCTGACTACCGTATGAAGGAAATTGGTGTTGGACGGCGCAAGGGTGTGAAAGGGATGAAAAGCTACTTCGATCTGTTGAGTCGATCTGAACAGCGTGGTTCAGGAAAGATGGATGCTCTGCGATGGTGGATGGCGATTGGCTACGACGCGATTCAAGTTTCTAGCGATGCGAAGGTCTTTGAATTTTCTGGCAACGCGATTCAGTGTTTATCAGAAGATCAGCTTGTTCAAGCCGATGGTTCAAGAACAGGCAAGGAACGCAACAGCCGAGCCAATATTAAGTTTGCTGAACTCTTTACGAAGTTCCTTCCTGAACTGGCGAAGCAAGATGTCGTGTTTGCTGATCTGGAAAATGTGTTTGATTTGTCGATTGTGGCATCGTTGATTCAACGACAGGGGCTTGGTCAACAAGTCGGTTTTCGTGCTGACGCATTTGCAAACGATCAATTGGTCAAGCCTACGTCAGTCGACGTTCCTGAAAAGCTGATGACAGCGGCAGAATACCGAGTGTACAACGGTCGCAGCGTTGTGGTTCAGGTGGCTGGTGGTGTTCGAGTTGACATCAGCAAACTGACTACAGTCGACCGCAAGGCGAATACAGAATTGGACGGCAAGGCAAATGTGGCAACTCCACTGGGTCAGCAAAATGGCCGTTGGTGGTGGGATGCTCCTGTGAAATAGTGCCTGTACACAGTCAACCTTTGGGTTGATTTGAACAGAAAATTAAAAACGGTGGTGAGCAACCCAAATCGGGATCAGCTTACCACCGTTTTTTTGTTGTCTCAGATTCGCTGTTGAGTGATCTTCAACCGTCAACTCCGTCAATTGGCAGTCAGTTATTGATTGTCAGGCGGCTGTGGCGGCTGTGGTGGATTATGGGTTGCTTGATTGGTTGATGGTGATTCTGTTGCCGGTGGATCATCGACAGAATGGGCTGAAGTGGCTGGTTGGTCTGATTCCAAGGCACGTATGGCTGCTTTGGATTCTGCCATTGCCGCTTGATTGACTGCGTCTTCAGGGATTTCGAATTCTTCCATCAGCTGCTTACGTCGAACGGCGACAGCTCGATCAAATTCAGACAAGACATCCATTGCTCGGTCACGCGATGTGACCAGACCGATGATCAAGTATTGAGTAATTGCGAGCAGATAGCAGCACCAGCCCACAATCCAACGTTCTCGACTACGTCGGAATTGTGAATCAATCTGTACAACTTCAGATAGGTTCAGCCGGAATTCTGGAGAGTTGTGAAAGGTGGCCGACATTGCAAGGATTTGCTGCGCGGGAACAACCGGGCAAATTTGTTGCGTATAGCCCCATTCTGAGTAGGTGAGTTTGTCCAATTTCGATTGTTCAACTTCGGTGACTGTCATAATTTGAGCGCCCACGATTGCAGCCATCATGGCAAGTACGGGCGATGATCGGTTCAGGTGTTGGCAAACGAAGCCCTTGAGAAACAGCCACTTCATGCGCCAGAACTCTTTGAGGAAGCTCTTGCCAGGTTTGACTTTGGGAGGTCCAGGGTGAATGACGGCAAACAGTTCTTGGTCGGGCATGGCTTCGATAACGCCGATTGCTAACATCAGTCGTAATCCCATTGTGAGCCAGTCGGCGCGATCCATCCAATCCAGTTGGGCCATCCAGCCAAACAGCAGATGTTCCATATTGGCGGATGCAGCAAGCAGCAGCAGGGCACCTCGGAACCATTGTTCGAGGTCTTTTTCGAGTTCGTCATCGAGGTCTTGCAGGCGAAAAACTCGCCGCATGATGAATCGAAAAATAGGAATCGCGATGACTCCCACAAGCACGCGCGTGATGGGTCTTAATGCTGACTTCAGCATTGGCAGATTCATCATTGCTCGAAAAAGCCCGCCCACGTTTTAAGTTTCTTTCTGTGTCAGATCCCAAATTGTTGAAAACTGTTTTTACTTGGTGGGCTGATTCGGTGCCAGCGAACGACGAATGTCGTTATTCGTGACCGGATTGGTGATCATGAACTGAATCATTGAAGTCAACAACCTGAGCAGTTTCTTGTGAACTTGCTCAATCGCAACAAATCACACCATGGTTGAACTTGGATCGCAGCGAGGTTTTATTTCGCAGTGATTGCAATCTGTGATTGTGTTTTTGCTGGGCTGCTGCTTTGCAGTGAATGGTAGCGAATCAGGCTGGTGGGAGCCAAACGCTTTGTTTTGATTGTGTTTCGAGGAAAATCAAAGCGTTTTCTGCTTGCCTGGGCGATATCGCCTATGATCTGTAGTCGTGGTGGAATTTAATGACTTGCTGCAGCTGGCATTTGGCCAGCTTTCATTGATCAGCGAGTCTCATGCTGATTCTGGGTTATGTCGGAGAAAACTAAATGTTGGGGGCAGCTGGGGAAACCGAATTTGATGTCCGGCTTACGCTGTTTGGAATTTATGTTCGCATCCACCCTCTGTTTTGGGTCATGGCTGCGTTTGTGGTCTGGAAGTCAACGCCTGATCCCAAATTGAAGTTCTTGGGCGTGTTGTGCGTGCTGCTATCGATTTTGGTCCACGAGCTTGGGCATGCGGTTTTCATTCGGAAGTGGGGCTACCCTTCCGAAATTGTGCTTTATGGAATGGGTGGCTACGCCACTTCGACTCAGTTTTCAACTTGGCGAAGTGTGTGGATTTCGTTTGCGGGACCACTCGCGGGATTTGTGCTGTATGGAATTGTCTATGGAATTAAATACGGGCTGGCAAGATTTTCGCCGGAATCTCTTTCAATTGATGCGGTCGGCTACTGCATCTGGCTGTTGAAGCGGATCAATCTGTATTGGGGAATCATGAATCTGGCTCCCGTGCTGCCCTTGGACGGGGGACGAATCGTTCAGGCGTTGATGATGCGCTATGCACCTCGGCGAGGCGTTGAGCGGACACTGCAGGTTTCGATTGTGGCTGCAGGAGCAGTCGCGTACTGGGGCTTCACGCAGAACGAGCAGTTCTTGATGATCATGTTCGGTATCTTTTGTGCTCAAAGCGTCATCGCTTACAATGAATACAATGCTCGACGTTAGAGTGGGAATTGTTTCTCGAACGCTTAACCCTTGGGGTCGTAGACGTCTTTGGCGATCTTTTTCAGTGATAGTCCGGTGACTTTTAGCACGCTTGAGTAAACGGCGACTGACACTGCCACTGGGACGACAACTTTGATCAGTCGGTAGGTGAATTCGGATATGCTGCCCTTGAGAGGTGAAACGCTATAAAGCGTGAGCAGGCCAGCGAGATTCATCAATAAGGCTCCTGCGATAATACGCCAAAGCAGTGGTCCAAAAAATCGAGATTTCAAATTCAGAAATCGACCTCGTAAAGCTTCTAACGAGAGTGCAAGCTGAAACAGAGTTGCCGTCATGCTGGCGATTGGCAGGGCAGGGGCTCCCAACATGGGAACAAAAATGACGTCGAAGATCAGGTTCATTCCGACACAAGTGAGTCCCAGTCGCATCGGCGTAATTTGGTCTCCTACGGCATAGAAGATTCGGTTCACAATCAGTAGGCCGCTTACGATCCAAACACCCAGCCCATAGCTGCCGATCATTTGAGCGGTGATGTAGGCAGAATCACTATCAAATTGTCCGTATCGAAACAGCAGGTTTGTGATTGGAGCGGACATAAACCACAGTCCAATGCTGGATGGAATTCCTACAAGAAGAACCAGTTGCAATCCATGAGTGACGTCTCGATTCAGTTCGTCGTAGTCTTTGGTTGCTGCGTGTTGAGCAAACCGAGGAAACAGCACGGTGCCTAGCGCGATTGCAAAGACACCTTGAGGAAACTGAAACAATCGTTGGCCAAGGTACAATGCTCCCGCTGTGCCAATCGGTAATCGGTAGCGAGCCATTGATGGAATATCGGCCAGATTTCCGGAGCTCAGCACCCAAGCCATCACTGTGTCGATAATGCCATTGATTTGAGTGATTGATAGGCCGAGTAGCACGGGGGCCATTAAACGGAATACGGCTTTGGATTCTTTGCGCCCAGCGTGAGACGGAGACTGGAAGCGAATCCCATGTTGTTTTGCTTTCCATGCAACGACGGCCAACTGAAAAAAACCAGCCAGCGTGATGAAGCCTGCAATCCAGCGAATTTCGGTTGGACCGCCAGAAAAGTTAAGAGCCGCCCAGCAACCGCCGCCTAACCAAGTCAGGTTAAGGACGATGGGAACGAGTGCGGGCGTCAGAAAATGTTGCACGCCGTTCAATGCGGCAGCGTACAGTCCTGCCATGCAAATCAGCAGCATGTAGGGCATCAAAATTAGGCCAAGCTGGCAAAGCAAGTGCGAACGTTCACTCAGCGGGATCGCTATCAGGATGGCCCCTAAAGTGATCTCAATGAAAATTAAGAACGACAGAAGAATTTTAAGCAGTCGCCATGCAACTCCACTGAACAGCAGATTGGCAGCATTTCGTCCTTTCTGTTTGTCGACCTGCACAAACATGGGCAGGAAGGCGGCCGTTAAGGCTCCTTCGCCAAACAGTCGACGAAACATATTTGGAATACGAAATGCAAACGTGAATGCATCTAACAGCCAGCCCGTGCCGAACAGCGAGGCCATCAAGCTGTCTCGAGCCAAGCCAGTAAAGCGGCTTAGCAATGTCAGCAAGCTCACCAGCTTGAATCCCGCAAGACGGTGCTCCGATTTCTGATCTGGTTCGGCGCGGTCCATGCTAGCGAATGTTTCTGAAGGTAAGGATTACGATGGCAGATCAGACGGCCCTAACAGAACCGCAGTGATCGGATTGGGAGACAGCTTCGGTTGCGAGGTGATGTGAATCCATTTTACATCGATTGATGAAGAAAGTCGGATTCAAACACCCAATGGCTAAGCTTGTAACCGTTGTTTTCGTCTTCGTTCTGCTGCGACTTTTCTAAACATTTCATCGACCAGAACGCCGAGCAAAATCACTGATCCAATGATCACGTATTCCAAGGTGCCTGGGATTTTTAGTAGTAAAATCAAATTGTTCAAAACCTGCATGACGGCTGTTCCTATGACAACCCCGATGATCGATCCTTCGCCTCCTCGAAGACTGCATCCTCCCAGAACGGCTGCTGCAATTGCGTAGAGTTCATAGATGTTTCCGAAGCTAGAAGGTGAAATCGACGGATAGCTTAACGCGAACAGCATGCCACCCAAACCGGCAAATGTTGAACAAGTGATAAATGCCATGATGATCACTTTATTGGTGTTAATTCCACTGAATCGGGCGGCTTCTTCGTTGCGTCCTAACGCGAGTAAGTAGCGTCCCCAGATCGTTCGATTCAGAAAGATGGCCGCGAGAATTCCAATCGCAAGTAAGAAGAACAGTGGGTACGGGATTCCAATGGGGTCGCCAGCAGCGGTGGTCCACAGCGGCAGATTTCCAGTTCCAACAACGCACAAAGTGCTTGAGTATTCGGCAAGGCCTGCGGGGTTGTCATCGGTGAGCCAACGGGAAAGTCCTCGATAGATCAGCAGCCCGCAAAGCGAGACAAGAAAAGGCTGCAGGTGGGCTCGAGTGACAAGCAGCCCATGGATCAGCCCTAAGAATCCGCAAATCATGAGTACGGAAACAATGGCGACCGGGATTGGCATTCTTTGTCGTCGAGTTTGCGGTAAAGCCAGCCATTCACTGGTGACTTGAGATCCCGGATCATTGGCCAATACCACTTGAGTTGCCCGGTCCAATTGGCTGACAGCGGTGATGGCTTCTCTTTTTAACCCTGACTTGGGATGGACGAGTGTTAATTTGTCGAGAGCTTTTAAGTTCTGAGTCCCTTGAATTGTGACCGAAAAATTCTGGCCTTCAGCGTTCGCTTGAACGACTTCAACGATTGGCAGGGCGAGGGCAATTTGTCCTTGAGTGTCATTTCGTGAAATGGCTTCTTCGACGGTGATGAGTTTGTCGTTGATCGACTTGACGGTGAATAGTCCTGAGTCTGCTCGACGTCCACCTGTGTAACGAAATTTCCTGCCCGGTTTGAGGCCTTCTGGAATACTGTCGACTTCAAAAGCCAATCGATTGCTATCGACGTTTGACACAGACGTGAAAAACTGAGGTTCGTAGTCCACTTGCAAAAACATGGCCAGAAGAATGCCTGATAGGCAAACCAATGATCCGATCGAGAGATCGATCCCGGATGTCATAATAACAAAGGCGACTCCGATTCCTAAAATGCCAAACATCGCAGTTCGGCTCAGTAGGTTTTGAATATTGTTGGGTTGTAAGAATGTCGACGATCCAATGTTGTACCACGGATCTGCCGTCATCAGGGTGACAAACACACACAGCGCAACTAGCAACCCAAAGATTCCAAGAACTTTTCCTTTCACGAGTTGGCCTTTCCAGACAGTGTGCTTGTATTTGATTCGTGTGTTGTGGCCAGTTGCATGATGGCTTCTTCTGTCAGGTTTTCTCGAGACAGTTCGCCTGTGATGCGCCCCTCGTGCATAATGAGTGCTCGATCGCTCATTCCAATCACTTCTTCCAGTTCGCTACTGACAAATAGTACGGCCATTCCTTGACCCGCGAGTTGATCCATCAGTTGATAGATTTCTTGCTTGGCTCCCACATCGATGCCTCGAGTGGGTTCATCGAGAAGTAGGACCAATGGATTCATCGAAAGCCATTTGGCCAGGACAACTTTTTGCTGGTTGCCTCCGGACAATGTTCCCACAAAATGTTGATCATGAGGGGACTTTACTTTGAGCTTACGGCTGTACTCCTCTGAGTCTTTGGTTTCTTGTGAGAAGTCTAAGAAGTTTCCCCACTTGGCATTTCGGCGATGGCCGGCCAAGCCGATGTTTTGTCGGATGGACATGTCCAGCACAAGGCCTTCGTGTTTTCGGTCTTCTGGCACGAGTGCGATTCCAGCTTCAATCGCGTCTTCAGGCGATCGCAGTGAAATGGTCTTTTCACCGACAGAAATCTGTCCTGCCAGTGGCCGGTCGACTCCGAATAGCGTTCGCAGCATTTCCGTTCGTCCGGCTCCGACCAGTCCAGCAATCCCGACAATTTCTCCTGCGTAGATTTGGAAATTGATCTTTTCTGCTGGCCAAGTCGATGTCACAAGGTCATGGACCTGAAGTGCAAGTGCGCCTTTGTCGTGAGGTTTTCGAGAATAGAATCGTGAGATGTCTCGACCAACCATCAGTTGAACAAGGCTGTCGTGGTTGATTTCGCCAGCTAGGAGTTCTCCTGCGTTTTCGCCGTCTCGTAATACTGTGACTCGATCTGAAAGGTCTTGTACTTCAGCAAGACGATGAGAGATATAAAGGATGCTGACTCCGCGTGCCTTTAGGTTTCGAATCACATCGAATAGTTTTTCTGATTCGCCAGCAGACAGACTGGACGTGGGTTCGTCCATGATCAGCACTTGAGCATCAAACGAAACCGCTTTGGCAATTTCCACCAATTGCTGCTGGCCAATTGTTAGTTCTTTCACAAGCGTATTGGGAGAAACATGCAGGCCCACTTTTTCAAGAGCTTCCTTGGACTTTTGCTGAATGACGTTTTCGTCAATCATCCCTCGCCGCAAGGGTTCTCGGCCGAGAAAGATATTGGCCCCAATGGAGAGATTGTCTGCGAGATTCAGTTCTTGGTGAATCAGCGCGATGCCGTTTGCCATCGCGTCGCGCACCGAACGGAAGCTTTGTTGCTTCCCATCGACCATGATGGCCCCTGAATCTTGAGGCTGGACTCCAGCCAAGATTTTCATCAAGGTGCTTTTGCCTGCTCCGTTTTCTCCAACAACAGACAGAACTTCGGCTGCCCCCACGTGCAGGTCCACGTTGTGCAGCGCGCGGACTCCTGGAAAACTCTTGCAGATAGAAGTGACCTGCAGGCGAGGGCATTCGCTTTGTGAATCCGACATACGTGCTATTGACCTTTTTTGGCTCTCAGGTCATCCCAGTATTCATCCACGTTTTCTTTGGTGATGGTGCGTGGGGGAATGTCGATGTACTTTGATTCTGGAATGACGCTGTCGTCTCCATCCAGCAATGCTTTGAGAACTCGAACAGATTGGTAGCCATATTCGTATGGATTTTGCACAACTGTTCCCGTGCAATCACCATCTTTGATGGCTTGGAGCGTGACGTCGTTTTCGTCGAATCCAATGATGGCGATTTTTCCAAGCTGATTGGCTTTCTTCAAAGCCTGATACAACGCAGGAGGGTTGTATTCGAAGAGGCCAACCATTGCGTTTAGGTCTGAGTAGGAATTTAAAGCGTCTTCAGCTTTCGATTGAGCCAGTTCGCTTTTGCCCTGGTCGGTCAGGGTGGCGTAAATGGTGTACTTGTCGCCAACAATTTCGCCTTCCGTGGGATCCCACGCGTCGGGTTGTTCTGTGTAGTATGACGCAGTTCGATCTCGACCTAGCAGCACATCAATGACTCCCTGTCGTCGAAACTTGCTGTTGTCTTGCTCAAGTCGACCAATTGTCAGCAGGACATTGCCGCCTTCTGGGATGGCTTTGAGTACCAATTCACCGCAGGCTCGTCCGGCAGCGTAGTTATCCATTCCGATATACATCAATCGTTTTGATTGAGGAGCATCGGAGTCGTGTGTGATGAGCGGCACTTTTGCTGCAATTGTGTTGAGCCAGTCGGTTTGATTGTCGGCATCCAGCGGGCTAATGGCGATTGCTTGGACTCCAGAGGTCAGCAGGTCTTCGACTTTTTGCTTTTGGACAACCGCAGTGGCTTCTGGCGGCATCACGACTTCAACTTCGACTCCCAATTCATCTGCTGCATCATTGGCACCCGCCTCGGCGATCTTCCAAAAATCGGCGATCTGATTGGTGATAAACGCAACTCTCACCGTTTTTTCGGATGGCTTGTCGTTCGCCGTATTGCCTTTGTCCCCTTCAGTGCAGCCAGCAGCGAAAAGAGATCCGAAAACAAGTAAGCTGAGGCCCCAGAAGCGTTGCATCGTGAAGTTCCCATTCAGGTTGAAGTTGTCTGTGTTGATTTTTATTGGTGATCGTCGCACAGCGGTAATCTATTAGCGTACGCGTACTACGGGCTTGGGTCAAATCGCAGTGAGTCAAATCGCAGTGGGTTCAAATGAGCTGATTTCGAGGCAACGATTTCTGAACCAGTTCAGTGCTTGTGGATCATGCGGACACCAGCAGGGCGGGACGAGAAGGATTTGCAAAACACGGATTCCACTGCTTTTTTGTGAAAATGCAGCCCCCGATTTTTCGGTGCATTCTTGGTTGCAGGTCGACATTGTGGCAAGTCGCTTGGGAGCTTATCATGTGATCTGTGACAGAGAACACGAATTAAATATGTGATTTCAGACGTGGCAGAATCGAAAAGTGATGACAACCCTGCAGCAATTTGAAAACGACGAGCATTTTCTGCGTCTGGTCCGTCGTGATCACGATGTTAATTTGGTTGTTGCCGCCCTTGAAATTGCTCGTGACCAACAACCCGACCTTCTTTTTGATCCCACATTGGATTGCTTGAAAACGGCCGTTTCTGAGTTAACTCGCCCGATCGCGATGGCTGGTTCCGATGTTGAAGAACTGAAGTTGTTGATCGACTACATGACATCAGTTCTGAACCTTCAGGGAGACTACGACGACTTTGAAATGGCGGAAAGTAGCTATTTAAATCAAGTCGTCGAAACGGGGCGAGGGATTCCGATTTCATTATCCGTTCTTTATATGGCCGTGGCCAACGAGCTGGGGATTCCTCTTGTTGGAGTGGCCGCTCCTTCTCATTTTTTGACTCAATTGAACACCGATTCCGGCCCTCTGTATGTCGACGCTTTTCGAGGCGGAGTCATTATGCAGGAACAAGAATGTATTCAGTGGTTGGGTGAGCTGACCGAACTGCCAGCAGCAGATATCTATCCGGCATTGAAACCCGTTTCCGAACGCAAAATCATTGGCCGCATGCTTCACAATTTGAAGGCAATTCATGGGGCAGATCGAAGCTGGCCCGCCGCCTTAAAGGTGCAACAGCGTTTAGCACTGCTCAACCCGGGTTCTTATCGCGAAAAACGAGATCTCGCCCTGATTACTTTGCGAGCCGGTCGACCGGGAGCTGCCATTGATTTGCTGGAAAGTTGCATTGCCGTGTGTGCTCCCGAAGAACGACAGTTGTTACAACAGTATTTGAAAGATGCTGTTCGAGAAGCTCCGTTTTACAACTGATGTTCGCTGATTCCATTATGCATGTGGCTGACCAGGTTCAGTGGAATCCAGGTTCAGCGGAATCCCGGTGCAGTGGAATCAAGGTTCAGTGGAATCAAGCTCAGCGCATGTCGTGACAAGAGTAAGCAACAGAAGCT
>CAYTUE010000067.1:0-22281 GCA_964441085.1 uncultured Planctomycetaceae bacterium | reverse complement strand
GTGAGCAGCGTCGAGCGAAAATGACGATTGACCCGAGCATTCTTAGTCGATCAGATATCCGATTGAATGGACGTTAACCACAGCGCACGTGCCACAGTGCACATGCCACCGGCGCAGCTTGGAAATCGACAAGCAGGCGCAGTGAATTTTTGAAACACAACGATGCATACAGAAGAGCAGAATCGTCGCCCAAGTTTACGTCCGACTGAGACTTAGTTTTGAGGACGATTGTTTTGCTGAGTCTGTTGTTGAGGCTGGTTTTTCTGACCACCTTTTGCAGGTGCTCCCACCTTTTTCCCCAAGAGCTCGCTGAGTTTTTCTTGAATCATACGGATATCAACAGTGGGATTCACTTTCACCACTTGTACCTGAGCCGATTGATCAGCCGCTTCATCAAGAGCCATGACAAGTTGTTCCACGGTGGGCATCAATGCCGACGAAGCTGACACGATTAATGTATCCGATGTTTTATCAAAGCCAATCGAAAGTAGGCCTTTGAAACGAATGGGGGTTTCTTCGTCTTCGTCTCCTCCTGAATCAAATGATGGACCGAAGAAGCTTGTGCCTCGACTCTGTGACTTTTCATCCTTGTCTTCTAACGCCTTGTCGTTTGCGCTTAGCAAATCGCGAAAAACCTCTTTCACAGCTTGAGCGACAACAGGGGCCTTGGCATTTTCGAGTTTGAAGATTTTGGTGAGCCGAGTGGACTTGCTTTCGGCGGGCTCCGGCACGTCATAGATGGCAATTAAATCTTCGATGACCTGCAGCTGCTTCCGATCGGCATCACGAACCAAAATTGTGCTGGTAAAGTTGTCGTAGATAAAGGATGGGGTTCGGCGTTGGCCGAGTGAGCGAGGCCCTGATTTTGCTTTGTTGATTCGCTGATAGCTCCCCCAGTAGCTGTCGTACTTGTAAACGGGTTCTGTTTCGACGTCCGCTTTGAAGTAGTCTTTCAGGTTCAAAGTCAACCATGATGCTGTCGCGTATTTCAGGCGAAACACTTTGTAGTTTGCTGTGGGTTTCATCAGCTCTTTCAGCAAATCTTCGGCCTGACGAAGTGCCAGTGGATCGTCACTGGTCACCACAATTCGCCCGTCAGGCGTGATGGCAATCTTAACCGGAGAAGCTGCTGTGCCTGACTGGGGTGCTGGAGCAGCGTTGGAAGTCAGGGGGGCACCGACAAGGCTTCGGGGAAACCTTTTGGTTGCGTCGTCGTTTTGCAAATCATGATCAGTTGTTTGCTGAGTGGCAGTCAACTGAGTGGCAGTCAACTGGGGTCGTCTATGGATTGCATCAAACGCTTTTGCTTCTTCCGCTTGTTGCAGCAGCTTGTCAAAAAATTGCTGAGCATCACGAGACTTTAAGACGGTGCTTGGGTTACTCACACGTTCAGCGTCAAACTTTGTGAGTTCAGGGACCCGCTTCTTCTTTTGTGGCTCAATTTCAGAATTCGATTCTGTCGCGTTGTCCAAGGCAGGGGCCTGTTTGGGAAGATCGAATTGCAAAGGGTTGTCAGCCTGCCAAAGCTGTTTCAACTGTTGCATGATTTCAACGGGATTGTCACTGGGATTCATGTTGAAGATTCGAACACCGTCATCCACGGCATCCGGATTTGGAATTTCTCCAAGCTTCTTAAGCAGATCCCGAATTTCTTCCATTTCAATCGTATTGGCAAACACCAGCAGACGGTTGTTTTCAACATCGGCTTCGACTTTGAATACCTTTTCTTCCTTCTTTTGTGAGGCATTTGATGAATAGCTGTAGCTGTAGCTGTATGAAGAATAGCTGTTTTGTTCTTTTGGTTCGGGCTGCATCAGTGCTCGAATCGTGCCTGCCACATAATCGGCGTCTAATCGTCGAAGAGGAATCACTTCGACATTGCGACCTGATTGATCTAAGCGTTGAACCAATGTTGTAATTGTAAGGTGGTCTGCCAGTGCCGCAAATGCGACGATCGAGTTCTTATCTTTATCTACCTTCAACACGGTTCCAGGAGCTAAGTCTCCAAGTTCCTGAAGCAAGTCGACCAGCGTTTGAGGATCAACAGTATTAAGCCGATACACTTTCATCTTGCTGATATTTTGGATCAGGCTGTCGCTCGCATGAACGGGGATGTCAATTTGGTTAATCGCTTGTTCGATAATCGCCATTTGATCAGGCATTGCCTGAACCAGCAGCATGTTTTCACGAGAGTTCAGCACTAAACGCGTCTTACGGATTTTCATCTTTGATCCTCCTCCAGCTTCACTGCCTCCTGAATTCTGCATTTGTTGCATCTGTTGCTGAATTTGACGCATCATTGATGTCATCTGCGACATGCCACCTGAACTTCCTCCTCCACCTGAAACAGAACCGGGAGGAGGGTCCACTCCTAGCAGTTGACGAAGCAGTACAACAACTTCGTTGGCTCGACGATGTTTTAAACGAAACGTTTTGACCAGTTGTTCGGCACCAGAATCAGACTGTTCATTCTGCAGAATTTGATAGATATCTTTCAGGCTTCCTGCTGTGTCCATGATTTCAAGACGGTTCGTGCGAGACAGCTTATTGATCTTGCCTGCGCTACTCAGCATGGGGGTAAACTCAGAAACTGCTTCATCTGCAATCAACCAGTTTAAATCGAAGCTCACTTTGCACAGAGTGTGGTCGAGCTGTTCACTGAGTTCTTCAGGAGCGATTCGAGGAACCAAAGATGGCTTCAGATCGCTGAGCTTCATCACAGAAAGAAGTTCACCATTCAGCACCATGGTGTAACCGCGAGTCAGGAGGTGGCGATTCAAGATGTCGCGAGCTTCGGGCAATGAGTAGGCTCGAGTTGTTGTCAGGTTTAACGTGTCACCCGGAAGTTCTTGCCAGTCCAGCGATAGCTGCGATGTGTCGGCGATCCATTGCAGGACACTTTGCCATGGCTGCTGCTGCAGATTGAATCTGACTTGGTTTTCTGCGTTCAGTTGAACCTGATCGGCAATCGCCAGAGCAGTGTCCCCGTCTTTTAGCATGGGACGAGAAATCGTCTTGGGAGCTTTCTTGTCGTCCTTTTCATCACCTTTCTTCTTGTCATCTTTCTTTTTGTCGTCTTTCTTCTTGCCGTCTTCTTCCTTGTTGCCTTCTTCCTTGTCATCTGCCCCCGAGAAGGTGGCTGTGGGGACCAGAGCATTCGCAAAAACTGCATTCGTGCCCACGAACATCAATACCGTGGGCAGCAGCACAGTCATGATCACAGCATGTCGCATTATTTCGGCCTAATTGGTCACGCAAGTATTCGCACCCGAGAAAGTGAGGCGACCACATAGAGTACAAGGATGGAGATGGAAAACACAGAGTGGAACAGAAGATTGGTCTGGTGTTGGGCACTTCAACCCCAAAGACATTGATCTCTTCTGCCAACTTGATTTGTTTAAGATTCAGGACACTTTGTGAGCAAACGACGATTCAGTGAATTGACAACCGTTGCATTATGCAGGGTTTCCTATTTAAGTGTCGATTAAAAAGTTTGCAAGGTTGCTGCATCCCGGTGTGTTTTTGCTACAACTGCATATTACCCGACCTTCTGGACTATTTACACCTTCCAAGGCAAGCATCTGACAGTGTCAGTTTTCCTGTATCGTGGGCTGGAAAAGGCCATTTTTTTGCCGGCAGAAAACGGCAAGCCCTTCCATCCGTTCTATTGAATCCCTGAAGAAACTTCATGACTTCCACATCACTCAAAATTGGTTTTCTCGGCACAGGAAAGATGGCCATTGCTTTGGCGAAGGGCTTCGTGGGCAATGGGATTCCAAGTGACCATATTTATGCAGCGAACCCGAATCCAAACTCACTGAAAGCATTTCAGTCTGAAGTGTCTTCCGACGTGGTGATTGCAACTTGCCTGACGAATTGGATCGACCAAGTCGACGTTCTGTTTCTGGCAGTGAAGCCTCATATCATGCCATCTGCCTTGGAAAAAATTGGTCAACGCATTCCGAACAGCGCCTTAGTCGTCAGCGTGGCAACGGGACTGTCGATCCAGAAGTTGGAAGGCTGGCTTCCAAACGGCAGTCGTGTGGTTCGAGTCATGCCCAACACTCCTTGCTTGGTGGGGCAGGGAGCATCAGGGGTCAGCAAAGGCAGTCAAACTCAAGACAGTGATTTGCAGACCGTTTGCAATTTGATGGAAACGGTTGGAATGGTCGCGTGTGTCGAAGAACGCCTGCTTGATGCAGTGACTGGTCTTTCTGGCAGCGGCCCCGCCTACGTGTTCCAGATGATTGAAGCGTTAAGCGACGGCGGAGTCAAAATGGGACTGCCTCGAGCAATCGCGACAGAGCTGGCGGCACGAACACTGATGGGAGCGGCGGCCATGGTGCTTGAAACCGGACAACATCCGGGGGAACTGAAAGATGCGGTCACAAGTCCTGGCGGCACCACAATCGCCGCGCTACATGCTCTTGAAAAAGGCAACCTGCGTTCTACGTTGATGGATGCCGTTGAAGCATCGACAAGTCGAAGCCAAGAGATCGGCAAGTGAGATCGTCTCAGTGGCTTTCACGCAGTGGTTTCCACACAGTAGCTGTCAGGAAGTGGGTGGCACGTGATCGGCAATAATTTCTTCTGCAGCTCCACTATCTGACACATCACCAATCACCGTTTCGTCTCCTAGATTCGTGTCTTTGCAAACATGCGAATCGATCCGACTGCGAGGGTTGTTTGTCCACCATGTTTTACATTGGTCGTTTGTCCATGAAGCAAGGTCTCGGCAACTTGTTAGTTCCTGAATCATATCTAAGGCAGACTGGGGCCGACTATCGGGATTTTTGCTGAGAGTCTTCATTAACAGTTCTTCCAAGTCACTTGAGATGCAATTGGAAGTTCGGCGAGACATCGATTCGGGTGTGTGATGCACATGACTGTCAAGCAGTTCCATGACATTTCCATTAAAGACCGTCTTGCCAGTCAGTAGGAAGTAACCCAAAGCGGCCACGCTGTACAAGTCGCTGCGACAATCAAGGTGTTGTTGACCGACTGCACATTCAGGAGACATATACAGTGGAGTTCCTTTGATTCCACCGCTTTCATCGCCAGACGAATTCATCTGACTCACAAGACCAAAGTCCAGCACTGTCACGCGATCTTCGCCTCCAATTCCTTCTGACAGAATGATGTTTTGAGGTTTAATGTCGCGATGGATCAGGCCATACGCATGAGCTTCTGCAAGTGAACCACAAATTTGCAACAGGATATTTTGAGTTCGACCGTCCGAAACTGGACCATCAGCTTCTACAAATTGTTGCAGTGTCCAACCATCAATGTGCTCCATGGCGTAATAGAACAGATCATCAGCTGTTTTGCCGTAGTCGAAAATGGAAATTGTGCTGGGGTGACACAGTGTTGATGTGACCTGAACTTCTGTTTCAAACTGTTGAATTGATTCGGCGCTAATTCGGTCCACTCGTAAAAACTTAATCGCGGCTGCTCGACGAAGCATAATATGCTTGGCTTTGAATACGGCTCCCATGCTGCTTTCAGCCAGCTTCTCTTCAAGCACATAGTTTCCAAATTGTCGTCCTGGCACAATGGCTTCACGTCGACGTCGCTGAATCTGTTCGATCATGCTGGTTTGAATTCGGCTGACAAGTCCCATTCCCTGAGACGACGCTTCTTCTGTTTGAGCAGCCAATGAGTCAACTTCTTCGGCCATTTCCAACACGGCCATTCGTGGATGGAATCGCTGTAAGTCGACAAGTCGAGTGACTCCGCAAGGAGCTTGATTTAAAACGTCTCCTAGCAAAGACGCTATGGCATTGGGAGTTGCTTCGTCGAGTGGGCCCTCCTGAAGGAAAAGCTCTTCAGGAGGTTCATGATGCTTCAGTACCTTCACAACGAGTGAGTCGGGAAAGCCCCAGTTTAACAGAACATGAGCGGTGAGTTCCGAGTGAGTCCAGCCAAAGGTTTCTCGTTCAAAATGTTCCAGATCGTAGTGTTCGGGCGATGACAGATAATTGCTGTAGTCGTCGTGGTATTCCACTGTTAGCAACGGCAAAAGAATATCTTGAATACTGGAAGCCGTGTAACTGAGAAGTGGGTTTATCCCGAGTCGTTGAGCAACCACTTTTGAAAAGCGGGCGCGTTCGAGGGCCTGCCGACGTGATTCCACATTAGAAATCAAAGCAGATTCCACATCACAGATCGTTTGATCCATGACTCGAGTTAAAAACAGCGATGTGCAATTCGTGACTCCCAGCAAAGCAATTGCTTGAGGAACAGATTCCACCGTTCGGCGGAAGTTATAGACGCTGCTGTTTACGCTTCGTAGAAGTTCGGTTGTCAGTCCCGGTTCGTGTTCAACAACGTGACTTAAATGTTGAATGCGAATATCGGGTTCACGAGACAGTTTAGAAAATTCAATCACAGCCTGTGGTGGTACGGGAAGCTTGAATTTATGGTCCCACTTCATCTTTCGAATGCGTTCCAGTGCTGTTCGTCGGTCAGCTGAGTTGGAGGTTCTGGCACTGTGTTCATTGCTGTTTTCTCCCATAAACGCTGACTGTGGAAGCTTCAAACACACCATTTTGGCATCGCAAAATTTGCGATGGAAACGGAAAGGAAGTGGAGTATTCTGAAGGGTACAACATAAAAGCACACGGCGCCTTAATTGGAATTCATCAACAAGGTGTTTTGGGCGAACACTCAAACAAAAACGTTTAACTTGTGGCGACTATGGCGGAATCTGTCTGTTTGGTTTCCAAAGATGTCGATTCCATGTCATTTAAAATTCGAACAACCGGGGCAGCACCACCTTGCTTGGCTTCGTACATGGCTAAATCTGCTTCATGTAGCAGCCGACGAGCGAAATCCGATGCGGTTTCTGGAATTCCAGTGGCCCCGCCGATCGCAAGTGAAATTGGAAACTTCTGACCTTCATGCGTCGCACACAATGTTGCCAGCTGGTTGCTCAGTCGAGATGCTTGGGCGTCCAATCCGGATGTGTCGTTCGTCTGGCACAACACAACAAACTCGTCGCCTCCATACCTTGCGACAATGTCATCTCTGCGAACATTGCTGGCCAATGCATTGGCGACAGTGCAGATCACGGAATCTCCTGCTTGGTGACCGTAAGTGTCATTAATGATTTTAAATTTATTCACATCGACAAACAGCAAACTGGCAGGTGCTTCGTTAGTTCGACATTTGGCGATCACGTTTTCAAGCTGTCGATCAAAGTACTGTCGATTAAAGACTTTTGTCATGGGGTCGATTGTTAGCTGTCGAGCTAAATCGTCGACTCGACGACGAAGCCAATCCATTTCGCAGTGCATTTGTTCTGTTGAATCATGAGAACCGTCAGCGTGATCACCGACGCGCGAAGCGTCGGTTGGCTTTTCACTGTGTTGCGATTGATCTGCTTGAGACTCTTGATTGGCGAGCATCGTGATTTCGATGAGCTGAGAAGCTGCTTGATCGCGAAGACTTGCTGCATTTTCAATGCTGCCTGCAGGCATATCCAATAGATCTGCATAGCTTGAAAATTCATCGAGAATATCAGCCATCACTTCGTCAAAAAGTTGGCCAGAGTTTGGCCCTAAGCCTTCCAAAAGCTCATGCAGAGTGGCCAACGCAATCCCCGCGTTTTCACCGACATAAAGATTGCCAGCCGCATTTGCCAGCCGAAATAATTCTCCTGGCTGAAGTTCAGACTTAAGCTCACGCGTGTCAGCAAGCCCTGCACGGTCTTCGTCTGCGGATGCTGTCATCGCAGCAATTTGGTCGCGAAATTGGTCGGGAAGATTCCAAGCTGCTAGGTAATTCTGAGTCAGCTGTTCACAGGATGCGCCTAGACTTTCGATGTCGACTCGGTCAACTTCCTGTCCAGACTGTTCCGACTGATTCATGGCAGCCGTGTATTCGTCTCCAGCAAAAGACAGTGCTCCGAGACGGCCAATTCGAGAGAGCAGTCCGACCACGAAAGCTTCATCCGCGTTGACACAACCGTACTTTTTCGCAAGCACCGAAGATGCGATGCCCGTTACAAAAGACTGCAGCCAATATTGCTGAAACAGTTTCGATTGGCCTCCATCGGCTAATGATCGGTCTTCTAATGAAAAGCTGAGCGCAAGCGTCGTGACCGTCTTTTTTCCCAAGAGCATGGCAGCTCGCTTTAGCTCGCTGGTTGGCCGACCGGCGGACACAATCGATGAATTTGCCGCTTTCAAAATTCGCGACGACAGTGCGGGATCAGTGCGCAAGATGTCGACCACTTCGTTCACGGCAACATCTGGGTCTGAATATACCTGCAGCAGACGAAGAACGGCTGCGGGCATTGATGGAAGTGTTGTTGAGACAGGCATAATTGGGTTTTCTTTGAATGATCAAATCATCCAGTTTCAATGTTTGAGGGCAATGTGTTCTTCAATAATGGTTTATGCGATGACTTCAGTGCCCTGAATAAATCACTTCAATTTATGAATGGCCGCATCGTGCGGTTTGCGGCCTGTGCGCGAGAGGCAAAGGCTTGCAATCACCTGATCGAAAGCACTTGAGCGGACTTGCGTATTCTTTAAAGATTTCCATTCACGGATGAATCGAATCCCCATCCTGCTTGCGCAATCGTTACAGGTTGAATACCAAGATCGACGTCTTCAAGGGTTTTCACTCAAGCCGAAGGGAACCTCTTTAAAACGGACTTTGTCGGTTTGGCAGACTTTGACGACTGTGGTGATTACACGGAATACTCCGATAAGTCCGACATGATTGACTTCTCAAAACACATCCAGCAGATCCCGAACCTGCTTAAAGTGGCTGAAATGCGGCATCAGGTATTAAGCCAGAACTTGGCCAATGCCAACACGCCCGGATATCACCGACTTGATGTCGATTTCGAATCGCACTTAGCCAAAGTGCTGGCTGGTGACAAGACCATCGATTCTGTGACTCCACAGATTGTTGAGGACAATTCAGGTGCCATGAAGGCCGACGGCAACAATGTCAATGTGGACAAGGAAATCGGTCAGCTCGGCAAGAACGGACTGCTTTACAAAATGTACACAGAGGTACTGAACAGCCAGTACCGTTCGATGCAGCAAGCCATGGAAGTTCCGTAATTTTTCTCAAACATTGTGCGATTCAACGTTTTAGCACAAGACAATTCCAGACAACTTAATTGATCACCTTGAACTTTGACATTCTGCTTGGAGCAGTCATGGGCTTTGGAAACATCCTGAATTCAACAAGCATCGCTGCATCAGGTCTCAGCAGCGAACGACTTCGAATGGAAGTTGCTGCGAATAACCTTGCCAATGCGAATAGCACGTCGACTCCCGGCGGTGGCCCCTATCGAAAACAGGTGGTGCGTTTTGGAAGTGTGATGAAGGAAACTTTAGGGAGACGAACCAATGCGGACGACTTTGGCGGTGTCAAAGTACTTGGTGTTGAGCCTGCTGATACCGAACTGATTGAAGTGTTTCAGCCAGGGCATCCGGATGCCAAGCCAGATGGTTTTGTCAGCATGCCAAATGTCAGCATACCAGACGAAATGGTCGACATGATGTCCGCCAGTCGAGCATACGAAGCCAATCTGAAGTCTTTGAAATCGTTTCGAGAAATGGCTGAACAAGCACTCTCACTGATGTCGCCTCGCTAAAAGAAGGCCACGACTTCGAGACTCACTTTAAGAACCGACTTTCACCATCGCTTGTCGTGCCAATTATTCATTTTTCAGGAAAGCACTGTGATGGAATTTCCAAACGTCGCCAACATAAGCAATCCAGCGTCATCTGTTGCTTCTTTGGCTGACACCAAAGATCCCCAAGTCACAGGCAGTCATTTTGCCAGTTTGGTAGAAGGGCTGTTGGAAAATGTGGAACAAGAACAAGACCAAATTGGAACTGAAATCCAAAAAGTGCTGACCGGCGAAACAACCAATCTTCATGAAGTTTCCTTGGCAGTTGCAAACGCCGATCTTTCCTTTCGGTTCATGATGCAGCTTCGAGACCAACTGATTCAAACCTATCGTGAAGTCATTCGAATGCAGGTCTGACACGACCTTCGATTGATCCGCTTCCGATTTCTGTCACCGCCACGCCAATAAACGTCTCGTCCTATGGAACTTCTACAACAACTTCAAACTCAAGTGATCGCGATTTGGAAACGCTGGGATGCGTCTCAACGCATGGGCTTTGCGATTGCCGCTTTGCTGTGTTTGATTGGAATTGGCTTGGTTGGATCGTGGGCGACTCAACAAGAATATACTGCGGTACACAGCAATTTGACAGCGGAAGAAGCTCACCGAATCACAAGCATCTTGCAAAGCGAAGGGATTGATTTTAAGACAAACTATTCCGCTTCAATCGTTCTTGTCCCCGTGGGGAAAGTGGCTGAAGCTCGAATGGCGACTCGAGAATTCAGTGCTTCGGCTGTTGCGTCAGAAGATTCGCCTGTCGGCGGCATGTGGATGGACCCAGAAGAAAAGAAAAGCCAAGCTCACAGAGCACAAGAAAGAAGACTTTCTGCAACGATTGCTCAAAACAAAAAAGTAAAATCAGCCACTGTTCATATTAGCCAAGCAGATGACAGTCCTTTTTTGCGTGAACAAAAACCAGCGAAGGCCAGTATCGTTCTTGATTTGGTACCTGGTGGAATGTTCACAGCTGCAGATGCGACGGGAATTATTTCCATCGTGTCGCATTCGGTACAAAACCTGAGTGAAGCAGACACGGTCATTGTTGATACATCTGGTCGAGTGCTTTCTTCGGCAGATACGGGAATGGCGGAAGTTTCCAGCCAGTTGGCCTATCGAAAACAGTTGGAAACCAATTTGGCTCAAAAGGCCGAAGCCATGCTGACGCCCTTGTTGGGGCCGTACAAATCGGTGATTCGAGTCACAGCAGATATCGACTTTACGGAAACGACCAAAGAATCCATTTCCTACAATCCTGACGCAAAGGTTAAGAAGAAGGAAACAATCAAATCGGAAAGTAGCAGTGGAGTTCGGGTTGCTGGCGGTGCAGCAGGAACATCTTCAAATGGCGGCTTAGCTTTGCAAGATGAGGCAAATGGGCCTTCGACAGATATGGAAACGATTGAAACAGAATACGAAAATACAAAAATCAACGATATCACTCGCCAAGCTCCAGGCACGATTCAAAGAATTTCAGTTGCCGCCACTGTTCAGCTTCCGGTTGCCCCTGAAGAACCAGCAGAAGGGGCAGCTCCGTTTATTCCTGTCACAACCGAACAGGTTCAAAAACTGATCGAACAGGCAGTTGGGTTCGACGCATCACGAGACGACGAAATCGTTGTTGTCGCCGGTCAATTTGTGGAAGTACCACAAATGTTGGAACCCACTGGCTTCGGCGGCATTTCTCCGGGGATCGAATCTTTGCTGCGAAATGCGTCATTGGGCATTGCCGCAATCGTCGCATTGATTATTGGTTTGCTGACGGTCAAGAAACTGAAACCGGTTGTGTTGGAAGTGGATCGTCGAAAATCTCTGTCTCCTGAAGTTCGTGAACGATTGGCCACGCTGACCGATGAAATTCGTGAGCGACCAGATGCAATGTCCACCGTATTAACAACGTGGATGACGGGGACCGCTGACTCAGAATCCACACAAAAACGCAAAGTCGCATAGGCAATTTGCAAGTTTCACAATCAGTCTTTCTTCACATTAACAACTTGAAAATCGGAGTTTCATGTGGCAACAGAAGTCACCATCACAGATCAAGAACGAGCAATCACGTTTTTGAAAATGTTGGACGACGACGTCGCCGAACACACACTTCGCGCGCTGCCGGAAGAAGTCGCGAGTCCGATTCGTGAAGCTTTAGCTGATCCCACTGCAATCACTGGTTCGCATGCTCGACAAAAGCAGGTTCTCGACGATTTTGAACGCTATTTTCGGTTTGCAGTGAACTACGGCGATAAACCGCTCAAAGTTCATCACCCCGACACATTGGATACTCCAGGAAGCTCTCATCATCATTCCGATGGTCCGCAGGAAGTTGAACCGTTTGTTTCAACGGGAGATTCGATGAAAGACCTCGAAGTCATGAATGTCTTTCAGGTCACCACTGCTCTTGAAGAAGAAGCGCCTCGGACAGCCGCTTTGTTGATGCAGGAACTCAGTTCCGAACGAAATGCGGGCATCTTAAGCATCATGAAGGATGAACTGCGAGATCTGGTTGTTCGCGAACTTTCGTCAACTCCAAGTGCTCCTCCGATTTTGCTACAGCAGATGGCTCGAACAACGGTGGAACGAGCCGCCATTTTGCCTCAACAGCGACCAGAAGATCCAGACCCTGTCAAACGGATCGCTGAAGTCTTACGAGCTTCTGAAAAGAAGAAGTGCAAATCAATGCTAGACACGCTGAAGGATCAGGATGAAGAAATGAGCATCCGGGTTCTCAAACTGCTGTATCGCTTTGAAGACATTATTGATCTCGACGACCCCAAAGTTCGAGCTGTCCTTGGCAAGGTGGACACATCCACGCTTTCAACCGCGTTGTTTGGAGCCGACGAAGAAATTGTCACTCTGATCAAAACCAATCTTTCGAAACGAGCCCGCGGAACTCTCGAAGAAGAACTCAGCTTCAAGTCAAACGTTTCTGAAGCTGAGCTTGAGTCTGCTCGAGAAGCCATTGGAGATGCCATCGCGGAAGTGGAACAGGAGTCGGACTAATTATGCACCGCGAACGGATCCAACTGAATCAGCCGATGACAGGAGTCACGATTTCCGATCTGCAAGCGGCCACAGCCGGTACCGGGCAACGGATTTTGACAGCACCAGAACAAGATGAAATTCGACGAAATCAACTTTTAGAACGCAGTGGCCAAACACTTCAAGCAATTCAAGGAATCCAAGAAGCATTGAATGAAATGGAAGCTCGTCGAGCACAAAGTCTCGAAGAACTTCAACAGATCGCAATCGAATTGGCCGTGATGGCAGCCGAACATATGACTCATCGAAAAATCCAAGCCGGAGACTTCGGCTTAGACGCACTGGTTCAAACTGCCGTGCAACAATTGGGAATGAATGAAGCCGCTTCGTTGCAGCTTCATCCCGACGACTTGGATTTGCTCAAGCAGCAGATGGCAGACTTAGACACAACATTTCAGCCTCGACAAATCCAGACCGCAGCAAACGCCGGGTTGGATCGAGGAACAGTTCGACTGGTTGGTGAATCCGGCCGCATCGTGATGTCAACGGTGACATCACGACTTTCAGAAATCAAACACGTTTGGATGGAGAACTTAGATGACGCTCAGACTGAGCGCAGAGACATTCCGACCGATGCTCAACAGGTGCGCCGATATCCAAATCGGCGGGAAACTGCTTAGCGTCCAGAATGTCCTTCACGCTGGCCTTTCTGCTGGTGTTGGTGAACTGTGTCAGATTTATCTCACACAGCCATCTGCTACTGCGCCGATGTCTGATCGCAGAATGATCTTGGGCGAAATTGTCGGGAGTTCGGCGAATGAAGCTCAGATCATGACTTATCGCCATCCCACCGGAATTCGGCCAGGAATGGAAGTGATTGCCACGGGACGACATTTACAGGTGCCCGTGGGACGAGGCTTGCTAGGACGCACAATCAATGGTCTTGGCGAACCCATCGATAATCAGCACGCGCTTTCGGCTTGCCGCTATCGGCAAGTCAGCCACAGCACTCCCGATGCACTCACTCGGCAAGCCATTTCCAAGCCGCTGGTGACTGGTCAGCGAGTGATCGATGGAATGCTCACACTGGGTGAAGGTCAGCGAGTCGGACTGTTTGCCGGAAGTGGAGTCGGTAAGAGTACGCTGATGGGCGAAATCGCTCGAAATGCATCGGCAGACCTGAACGTGATCGTCTTAGTTGGCGAACGTGGTCGAGAAGTCCGACCTTTTATTCACGACTGTTTGGGGCCTGACGGTTTGACACGTTCAGTCGTTGTTGTGGCGACATCCGATGAAACTCCTTTGATGCGAATTCAGGCCGTTAAAACGGGCATTGAAATCGCCTCAGACTTTCGTGACCAAGGGGCCAACGTGTTGTTCTTTTTGGACAGCATCACGCGTTTGGCACATGCTCAACGAGAACTCGGGCTTTCTCGAGGCGAGCCGCCTGGACCTCGAGGCTATCCGCCATCAGTTCACAACGTTTTGGCCAACACGTTGGAGCGATTGGGAACCAATGACAAGGGCAGTATCACAGGAATCATCACGGTGCTGGTCGATGGCGACGACATGGAAGAACCGATTGCCGATGCCGCTCGATCGATTCTCGATGGTCACTTGGTCTTAGATCGAAAGCTGGCCGCGCGAGGTCACTATCCGGCCGTTGATGTGCTGCACAGTGTCAGCCGTTTATTCAATGAAGTAACAACTGCTGAACAGCAAAAGCATGTTGTGAACGTTCGCAAACACTTGGCAGCGTATGAAGACGTCCGAGAACTGATTCAAGCAGGACTGTACCAGACTGGCAGCATTGCAGCAGTGGACGACGCAATCAATCGAATCCCCCAGATTGAAGCCTTTCTGAAACAATCACGAAACGAACATAGCGACTGGAAGACAACCGTAAGCTCCCTTGGTTCCATCGGAAATTAACGGGAGATTTGATCGATGAAGAAATTTCATTCGCCATTGCAAAAAATTCAAAGGCTACAGCACCAGCAATTAAGGCTGGCCGAATTGGCATTGCTTCAGGCTCGTCAACAGGTGGCCGACTGCAAACAAGACATTCAAAATTTAGAAGAACAATCAGCAGTAGAACGACAAGCTGTGAAGCAGCAATTTCAAACGACCACCGAATCCGTTTCGATGGAAGCTTTGAAATCAACATTCGCAAGGCAGCTTGTCACGAAACAAAAAACACAGGCTGGAATCAAACAACTGGAAGAACGCCAACAGCAAGTTGAAGCTGTCGAAGCAGAATTCCGGAAGCTGAAAGCAAGAACTCAAGGAACGGACGATCTGTTGGAACGACAGTTCAAAGAACATCGTCTTGAATCATTTCGAAAACAACAGGTTGATCTCGAAGACGCAGCACGCTCTGTCACCTTCGTAAAACATCGTGCTACGAAAAGGGAACTTGAATCATGAAAATGGTGATTGTGGGAATTGTCGGATTGGTCATCTTTGGAGCCTCTGCTGCTGGCAGTTGGTACGTCAAGACTCAGGTCTTGGCCGAACCCGTTGTCGAAGAAGAGCCTGAAATCATCGACATCATGTCCGACCCCGAAGAAACGCAGGAGATGGAAAAAGACGCTGATTCTCGTCTGATGCCTGTGCCCGTTCGAGACGATCCGATGACCGTTGAAGAACTAGTCCGGTTCAGTATGCGACTCAAAGCTCAACGAAAAGAACTGACTCAAAAAGAAGATGAATTTCAAAAACGCCAAGTGCAACAGCAGTTGGTGTTAACGGACGTCAAAACAGAGCAAAACGCGATCACGGGCCTGCAAACCAAACTGGATAAAGACCTCGCCGTCGCAGAATCGATCATCAGCGAACTGAACCGATTGCGAGCAGACCTGAAGGCTCAAGAAGACAAAGTCAAGATGGCTGAGCAAGACTTGGAAGCCAAGCGAATCGAAGTGGACGGAGGCTTTGAATCCAAGGACAAACGAATTTCTAGCTTGATGCAAGGTATGTCGCCCGAAAAAGCGGCCGCCTCACTTCAGGAATTCGTGGACAACGGAGAGCTCGACTTCGCCGCACAATTGCTACAGCACTTTGATGATCGGCAAGCTGCCAAAATCCTTGATTCCATTCCCAATATGAAACTCGTGAACGAGCTAATCATGAGAACTCGAATCCTAAAAGACGCGCCTGCCCCCAGCAAAAAATAACAGGGTCACAAAACCACTGCAGTTACCTTTCCGTGCTGAATGAGCAATCGATATGTCACATTCTGAAGTCATTACAATCGCAACCGATCTGCTGTTGACGGTCATCATTCTGGCGCTGCCAGCGGTTGTGATTAGTCTTGCAGTGGGATTATTGATCAGCGTCCTGCAAACGATGACAAGTATTCAGGAACAAACAATGACGTTTGCACCTCGAATCATTGCTGTCGCATTGGGCATGATTATTACCATGCCTTGGTCTTTGCAAACTGCCACCGCATTTACGTTCCGAATGGTGACTCGTATTGCAGAAACGGCAAGATAATGGATGCAATTTTGCTACCTGTGATTCTGTGCTTCTTTCGAGTCGCTTCGTTTGTCGCCTTTCTCCCACCCTTTGCTGGGCAGCATGTGCCAAAGACAGTAAAGGTTGGCTTAGCCATGGCGCTCACAATTTTCTGGGCTCCTAACGTTACGTTTTCCGAATGGACGTCCGTTTCTGAATCGGCTGCAACCGAACTGGGCGTTCAGACAACCGATGCCAACCTGCAAATGACTCCCAATCCATCCTCCTCTCGCCCTTGGATCCTGTGGGCATGGTTGGGAATTCGAGAAGTGCTACTGGGAGCATCCTTGGGTTGGCTTCTGGGGCTGGTTTTGATTCCTCTTCGAGTTGCTGGATCATGGCTCGGGGAACTCATGGGCATGACAATCGCTTCGATCACTTCAGGAGCCGACAGTAGTTCGGGCAATGTTTTGGCCATTTTACTGGAAGCCATCGGTGTGCTCATGCTGTATTCCCTGAGCTTACATCATGGTTTCCTGTTAGTGTTTGATCACTACTGGACAGCCTTTCAGGTCGGCGGAATCTGGAAAAGTGACATGACACTTGAAACTGTGAATTTGGTCACCAGCCTTCCCGAAGTGGGACTCGAAATGACGGCTCCACTCGCCCTGTTCATGACGATTTCTAGCCTGATCTTATTGTTTGCAATGAAACAAGCTCCTCAGTTTAACCTGTTTACATTTGGTATGCCCTTCCGGTTGCTGTTTGGCCTGAGTGCGATGGTCTTGTTTTTTCCTGACCTTATGATCGCGATGTCCATTCACCTGCAAACATTCATGAATTTAACTGGCTAATCATCGCTTGATTGACCGTGACAAAAACAAACTTAATTTCAAAAGGACAACTCAAACCAACGAAGACGATCCCAGTGAGATTTTGGTGAATCTCACTGTGGCACTCACAAGGCTTGTCGCCAGCTGTTGAAAAAAGTAACCCGTTTCGTCAGCGAGGGGTTTACCTCTTTCTTTCCTTTGGTATCTGCCCCTCGCTTAGGTGTCGGGTGATCACCGGGATGGTTTCTCAACAGCTTGAGAGTGCCTGCCATGAAATTCCCAAACTGCATTTCTCTTGAATAAGGTAACCCATGTCACAGGGTTCTGATGAAGAAAAAACAGAGGAACCAACGTTCCAACGCCGTAAAAAGGCGAGGGAAGAGGGGCAGGTTGTCTTAAGTTCAGATCTCACTGGTGGGCTGATGATCTTCATGGCGGCAATGGCCTTTTTGCTTTATGGAGCAGACTGGCTTGCGTTGATGGGGGACACAGTCAAGGAGCCACTAACGGATCTACGCCGTCAAGAATGGGGAGCCGAGCAAACTTTGAACAGTGTGAACTGGATTTGCCGCAAGATGCTGGCCACCACTGGGGTAATTTGTGGCCTCGCTTGGGTGCTTGGAACACTGGTCGCCGCGCTGCAGGCGGGGCCTGGTTTCAGCAATATGCCTCTTCAGCCCAAGCTGTCTCGACTGTCGTTCGCGACAGGGCTTGGTAAAGTCTTTTCATTGGAAAATGGGATCAAAACCATTGTCACACCACTTCGCCTTTCCATCGTCATTGTTGTTTCTGGCATCTATTTATATGTCACGGCAGAAGGGGTTTCGCAAGATCTGCGAGGCGACATTCGCCCCGTCACTCGGGCTGCCATTTCATACGGGGCGACTTTGTTGATGATTTTGGCACTGACAACTCTCGTGTTTGGTGGAATTGACTACCTCATCAAAAAGCTGCAGCACGAAAAGAAGTTGAAGATGAGCCGCAAAGAAATTAAGGATGAACAGAAGGAGCAAGAAGGAGATGGCAGCGTTAAAAACAAGATGCGGCAGTCTCGTCAGAATTCAGAGAAGCGAAAGTCTCTGAAAGAAGTGCCAACAGCAACCGCCATTATCACAAACCCAACTCACTTTGCCGTTGCGATCAAATATGACCGAGCAAACCCGACTGCTCCTGTTGTCATTGCGAAAGGAGCTGACAGATTTGCTCGCCAGATTATCACGACAGGTAAAGACCATGGCGTTCCCGTGATTCGAAAGAAGTATGTTGCGCGAGCGTTATTTGCGACAACAGAAGTCGGCATGGAAATCCCCACAGAGTTGTTCCATGCAGTGGCAGAAATTTTAGCTGAAGTTTACAAGAGGAAAAATGCGAGAGCAGCCTAGTCATATGCCAAGTTGAGGACATCAAGACAAACAACAGAGACTGTTTTTCCTTAAGAAAAAGTCTCCGTTGAAAGAACATAACACATGACCTAGACGGATAGGTCGATAATAAGACTGACGAGAAGTTAGGTTAAGTACTAACCTAACTTTCGATAGATAAAGATACGAATGATCAACGAGCTCGCGTTCCAGCTTTGGAACCCGTGTTTTTTAATTAGGCCGACGTTAACGGATGGGGTGTTCACTGAACGCTTTGCTTGACGTCTGTTTAATGTGCGACGGCAGGGAGGCCGTGAGATGGATTTAGCAACAGTAATAGGACTCTTGTCGGGGATTGGCTGCGTCGTCGGATCCATCCTTCTCGGGGGTGGTCTTGGGCCATTCATCAATATCCCTTCACTGATGATTACCGTGGGAGGATCTTGCGCGGCTTTATTCATCAACTTTCCGATGGGCGCAGTTTTTGGGTCGCTGAACGTCGTGAAGAAATGCTTCCTTGTTAAGCTGCCTCCTCCCAACGAAACCATTGATAAGTTTGGAGAACTGGCCACGATTGCTCGACGAGACGGATTGGTCGCATTGGAATCTGAAGTGGAAAAAATTGACGACGAGTTTCTGGTACGTGGCCTTGAAATGGTGATGGGAGGAGTCTCCAAAGAAGAAGTCACCGTGGTTTTGGAAACCGAAATCAACTACATCGAAGAGCGACATACTCAAGGTAAAAAGATCATTGATGCGGTCGCGGCTGCGGCTCCAGCGTTCGGGATGATTGGAACGCTGATTGGATTGGTGCAGATGCTGCGAGAGTTAGACGATCCGAGTCAAATTGGTGTGGGTATGGCGACTGCTTTGCTGACCACATTCTACGGGGCCGTCATCGCGAACCTGTTTTGTCTTCCGCTGTCAGGAAAACTGGAAGCTCGCAGCAAAGAAGAAGTCATGATTCGCGAACTGATGATGGCGGGAATGGTGGCCCTTGTTGACGGTCATCCTCCTCGTGCTGTGAAGGAGCGATTGGTGGCCTTCTTGTCTGCATCGAAACGCCCAGATATGTCGTAGGGCAATGTGAGCTTTGCATTGCGAACCGGTGACTGCCCCAGAGTCATTTTCATTCATCGTGTTGGCTTCAGCTGACCGTATCGATTTGTTCCACGATTCACATTGTTGGCCACAGAAAGGGACACACAGATGGCCAAAGAAAAGAAACCACCCAAGGATACATCAGGCGAAGTTCCTCCTTGGTTCATGACATACAGCGACGTGATTACGCTGTTGATGACGTTCTTTATTCTGCTGCTAACGTTTGCGAGCAGTGAGCCTGAAAAATTTGAAAGAATGCAAATTACGGCATTTGGCGAGGGAGGCAGCGACGGAGTTGCAGGCAACAAATCGGATTCCGTTGACCGCGAATCAACGACATTTCGGTATCGCCCTAACAAAGCTAAGCGTACTCGCCACGGATCCGAATCACCTCCAACAGATGTCGACCCCAGCACCAACAGCCCAACCGCTGGCATGCAGGAGCTGGAAGACGAGAGCGGTTTGGCCGATTTTCAAAGGTTAAGATTCAGCACATCAAAAAATTCCCTGTTGACTTCTGAAGGGTTACTCACGCAGCTGGGACAACAAAGAATGGCCATGATTGCCCGCCACCTCAGTCAACAACGAATGAGACTTGCAATCACAGTTCCAAACAAATCAGATTTAGGCCCTGCCGTCCAACTGGCGCATGACATGACCTATACCTTTGGAGTTCCCATTGGGCGAGTGGCGGTGGGTGTGACCAGTTCTGCCGAAAATGTTCAGGTAGCTCATGGCAATAAGATTCACTTTACGCTTATTCGAGAAGTCACCAAGAAGGAATAGATCACGCCGATCGACTCGCGATGCGCCTGCGGCATCCCATCGGTTTTTCAACTGCCTGTTAAGGCGATTGACTGCGACGCATTCCTGAATCTGAATCTGAATCTGAAATCTCCATCCGAAAGTGATTGACGTGGGCAGAAAGAAGAAACCGGAATCCGGCCCCAATAACGGGTACCTGATTAGTTTCGGCGACACGATGACGGCGTTGTTGGCGTTCTTCATCGTCATGAACTCACTTGCTACAAACCAAACCGGCGCCGATCTGTATTCGGGGACAGGATCGTTTATTGATGTCGCTGACGGTATGGGAGTGCCCGGACTCTTTCGAAGTGGTCGGTCAGCCTATCCACAGCAAATGCATCAGGCGTCTCCGATCTACATTATCGGCGACGATGATGATGACACAGTGGATAATCAGAGCACGGGCCCAGACGACACGGGCGAAAGAGCAATCGTCAAAGATTATGAACAAGATGAATTGGAACGCTTCTTGCTGCAAATGCAACAAGACAACGCGGTTGCCCCCGAAGACCAGATTCAAGGCGAAGTGGCATTCGATCTCATGCAGCCACTGCCCAAAACAAAAGACATTCTGGTTGAAGAACTCAGAAAGCAGATGCTGGCCTTGTATCCTGTGCTCAAGCGACCGGGCTACGAAATGCAAATTCAAGTTTGGGCGACCACTCCAGCGCCTTCTGCATGGATGAGGGCTGCAGCTCAAGCTGAAGAACTGCAGAGACGAATCCCCGGGTTTCTGCAACTTGCCGGTGATGATGCGCGTAAGGTGAAAGCCACTGCAGGCCCTTGGCACACAAGTGACCTAAAACGCCCCTCTGTGTCTTTGCTGGTTCGCAGAACGCGCTAGTTGCCCTGTCTGGTTGGCAGCTTGTGCCCATACAGAAAATGCGGGCAGCCTACTTTTGCGCGAGCGAATTTAGCAGCTCTTCCAACGCTTCGTGATATTCTGGTGACTGCGGAGCATTGTGTCCGCCTTCCACTTCGATGAAGCGTTTCTTTCCTGGGGCGGCTGCATGAAGCTTGCGACCGATTTCAATTGGAATCAAGCGATCGGCTCGCCCGTGAGACTGCAACAGTGGTCCAAAGTAGTCTTTGATTTTGTTGGCCGAATCAAGCCGCTGAGTCATCATGAAACCTGTGGGGAGTAGTCGAGCGTGTTGCTTCGCGACATCAGGCAGTGAAGTAAATGTACTGGCCAGCACAAGTGCTTTTGCTCCGTCTTTGGCGGCCAGCTCAACGGCCACTCCGCCACCCAACGATCGGCCCATCATAATAATATCCGATTCACCAGCACCCGTTCGTTCGGCCAGCCATTTTCGAGCCGCTCGAGCATCCATGTAAAGGCCTTGTTCATCCGGCTTGCCCGAACTTTTTCCGAACCCGCGATAGTCGAACATCAACACCGACAATTGGTGAGCCTGATTGAGGTTTGCCAGTGAGCTGATTCGATCAGCCACGTTTCCTGCATTGCCGTGGCACACCAAAGCAATGCCTTTGGGGTGGGGATGTTCGATGAACAAGCCGTGAATCTTTGTTCCGTCTTCAGTCGTAATCCATGCCTCTTCGACTGGCCCGTTTTCAGAGATTTTAAAATCCGTTGGCCATTCGCTCGGATGATAAATCAGTGATTTTTCCAAGGGGTTTAAAGGGGAAAAGTTCCCCAGCGAAGCGCAACCCGTCAGGCACAGCGTCATTGAAGCGATTGTCATGAATAACAACCGATGAGACCAACCAATGGTTGGTGATCGGGCACAGGTTCTGCGAATCAAGGTAACGAAAAGGTAATTCACAGTAGGCTCGTTGATCGAAAGGGGGGGCCTAGTAAGGGAACCTTCTTGTAGCAAAATAAGAGCGTCGAGGTCAACATGTGAGTTCCGCTCGACCTGATGCAGGTCTTTCCTGAGCGAGATGCTGTTGCCAAGCAAAACCTAGCGTTCGTTGAATTCGTGCTGGACATCCGTTCTGGTTAAGTTCTGAAATCCAAATGCCCTCCTGCTGAAATCCGTACCTCACTACGCCTTGTCGAGGACATCATGGATTGAATTGATAGTACCATGCACCTGTGTGCTGGGTGTTGAGTAGGAGCCCTGGT
>CAYTUE010000066.1:15698-22884 GCA_964441085.1 uncultured Planctomycetaceae bacterium | reverse complement strand
CATTTCGAAAATGCATCGGACGGCTCGCCGCCTTCCCGGTCAATGGACGAGAAAAGCGGCGAAAAACGTGTTACTAACGAAAAGGGATTTGAAGAATGAAGACGCAACAGAAACAGTTTCAGCACAAATTTAGCACACCGGCATCTGGCCGATTCCAAGGATCGCCGCAAACGCAAACAGGCCAGCAAGTTATGCTGGCCTGTTTAAGTTTAAGCGGAGAGAGCGGGATTCGAACCCGCGGTCCAGTTTGACCCGGACACATCATTAGCAATGATGCGCATTCGGCCACTCTGCCATCTCTCCGTCGCGGTTCACCCAAGGGCGACCCCGATTTCCGACACAATATAGTCGTCCGATCCATGGAAGCAAGTTCACCTTGAGACCACATTTTGTTTTCTTGCAGGCGGATTCGTAGAAGTCGGAAGAAATCCACGAAATCACTCAGTTTCCGATTTCCAGATCTGTCGCTGGCCGAACCAGCTACGTACTCATAATCTAAAGGCCCACTGCCATTCCCCCGTTAATTTCTTGCACAGACACAGCTGACAGGAATTTTGAGCCATCCGTATTTCGTTTGTGATTCCGACATTGGACCAATCTGGTGCCGAACGCCAAATGTCGCTTTTGGCCATGGAACTGCCAAAATTTGGCTTTCAACCTTCCGTTGTGGCCCTAAATCGAGGGGGTTACTACGAAAAAATGCTGCAAGCAGCCAAAATTCCTGTCACCGTTTTACACAAACGGTTCCGTTTTGATCCTCTCACGTGGGTTCGTCTCAAACGAATTTTAAGACAACAGCAACCAGAGATCGTGCAGTCTTTTCTGTTTAGCGCGAACAGTTTTGTCAGGTTACCCGGGATTTGTCCGCCTCAAGCAAAAATCATTGTTTCAGAACGCTGCGTGGATTCGTGGAAAAGTGGGTGGCAGCTGGCCGTCGACCGTCGAATGGCAGAAAAAATGGCCGCCATGACGGTGAACAGCGAAAGCGTGGGGCAGTTCTATCGCGAAACCGTCGGGATTCCAGCCAATCGAATTCACGTCATTTCGAATGCCGTGTGTTTTCAACAACCTGCCGATGGTGAAATTTCAGCAGCTGATTCGGATTCAGATATGGATTTGAAAAAGAAATTTCAACTGCCCAATGATGCCAAGTTGGTCGTGTTTATCGGTCGCCTTGCGGCTCAGAAATGTGTTCACGACCTTGTCTGGGCGTTTCAACTGTTGAGACAAACGCTGGACGATGTTTACTTAGTGATTGCAGGAGAAGGACCTGAACGTGATCGGCTGGCTGATTTGGCGTCTGGGTTTGGTTGCCGCGACAAGGTGATTTTTACTGGACACTGGGCTCACAGTGAAACTTTGCTGAAACAGGTTGACGCGTTTTGTCTTCCAAGTTCCTTCGAAGGAATGTCGAATAGTCTGATGGAAGCCATGTTGGCCAAAGTACCGGTTGCTGTCAGCGACATTCCCGCGAATACCGGGCTGGTTCAGCATGAATCAACAGGGTTGGTGTTTCCCGAAGGGAATGGTCCAGAAATGGCAAAAACTTTACGACGACTGCTGACAGATCGTGAACTGGCTGATTCCGTGGTGACTGCCGCTTATCAAAAAATGACTCATGAATTTACCTTGCAACAACTTGTGGATCGTCATGTGCAGTTGTACGAGTCTGTTTGTAGCGACAGATCTTGACTCGCACCGTGGCGACACGCGATTCGCTTTTCGGCAACGCTGAACGGCGAATCCTATCCATCATCTAACGAAAGCGAATACGTGTGCGGAATTGCAGGAGCCGTTTGGTGGCAAAAAAACGACCGAATCGATGCCGATGTTCTCAAGCGGATGACAGATGCCATCCAGCATCGTGGTCCTGATGCCGAAGGCTTTTGGCGCCACGAGCAAGAATCAGATCATCGTCCAGGAGTCGCGCTCGGGCATCGCAGGCTGTCCATTATCGATGTCGACGGAAGTGCTCAACCGCTATGCAACGAAGATGGAAGTATCTGGATTGCATTCAACGGCGAAATCTACAACTACCAAGAACTCCGCCCGAATCTGCTCGCTGCTGGTCACAAATTTCGAACTGATGGCGATACGGAAGTGATCGTGCATTTGTACGAACAGTACGGTTTAGACTTTGTCGATCATTTGCGAGGCATGTTTGCCATCGCGATTTGGGACGCCAACCAACAGCAGTTAGTGATTGCTCGAGACCGGGCTGGACAAAAGCCATTCTTCTATCGGCAGGATGCCGGACGCTTTTCCTTTGCCAGCGAATTGAAGGCTCTTCTGCAGATCCCTGGCATCGACCGCCAGTTAAATCATCAGTCGTTGTTAAAGTTTTTGACGTTGCAATACGTGCCAGCCCCTCATTCGATGCTGCAGGGGTTTCGTCGATTGCCTCCCGCGACAATAGGAGTTCTAAAAAACGGACAACTGGATCTGAAACGTTATTGGACACCGCCGTACGATCAGCCGCAAAACGAACGTTCGACAATCGCCGATTGGAAAGACGAGCTGCGTCACGAACTGACTGAAGCTGTTCGGTTAAGGCTTCGCAGCGATGTGCCACTGGGGTCGTTTTTATCGGGAGGCATCGATTCGACTGTGGTGACTGGACTCATGCAGGAGCAGTTAGATCGCCCCGTGCAGACATTTTCAATTGGCTTTCCGGTCAAGGAATTTGATGAACGCCATTATGCTCGCCAAGCTTCTGAAATGCTGGGGACAGATCACCACGAATCGGTGGTTGCTCCTGATGCGTTAAGTATTTTGCCGTCACTGGTATGGCATTATGACGAACCATTCGGAGACAGTTCGGCCATTCCCACGATGTGCCTGTCAAAGATGACTTCGGAACACGTCACGGTGGCATTAACAGGAGACGCGGGTGACGAATTGTTTTGTGGTTACGATCGTTATCGAGCCGTTCGGTTAATGCAAAAGATCAGCATGTTGCCCAAGCCTTTGCGAAAAATGGCGGCGATCGCATCTGCAGTTTTGCCATCGTCTGTTCGGCAGAGATCAATTTTGCGGCGAGGCAAACGCTTTTTATCGACGTTGGCGTTGGATCCGGAAGCTCGCTATTTGAACTGGGTGACCATTTTTCACGGAGAACGTCTAAGCGGACTCCTGAGTGACGAATTAAAAGACGTGTTGCAAAGTACAGAACCGGCTGATTGCATTTTTGATGCGTATCGCATGTTTCCAGATCGAGACTTTGTGACTCGCACCACGGCGGTGGATGTGGAAACTTATCTGCCCTGCGACCTGTTAACCAAAGTCGATATTGCCAGCATGCACGTGGGGCTGGAATGTCGTAGCCCGATGCTGGATCACAAAGTCATGGAACTGGCAGCGCGGATGCCGATCAGCGTGAAGCAGTCTGCGTCTGTTGGAAAGCGAGTTCTCACAGAGACATTCCAAGATCTGATTCCGTCTGACATTCAAACTCGAAAGAAGATGGGCTTTGGTGTTCCCATTGATCATTGGTTCCGGAATGAACTGAAAGAACTCTTGTACGATACACTGTTGTCGGATCAGGCTTTGGGGCGAGGACTGTTCAACCCAGATGCTGTACGAACTTTGATTGACGAACACACGACATCCAAATTCGACCACGCCTATCGCTTATGGCATCTGCTGGTATTGGAAGTCTGGCAGCGGATGTATCTCGATCAAGAAGTTCCTGTCGTTGCTCCGACATCTCTGTGATGATTCAGCAAACCGGATGGTTCGGCTCGAATTTCTCCCAAATTTTGGATGTCTCGAAAAGCCACGATTGAAACAGATGACTCAAGGACCCGTCTTGCTTTATCGTGCTTTGCCTTGTGGTTTGTGGTTTGGCGTCGAGCGGCCAGTCAGAGCTAGAATGCCGGAAGTCGAAATCTGCCTTGATTTGAGCCAACAGACGGGTTGTTTTCGGCGTCTGCGAATTTCTATTCCCTTGTTTTGAATATCGTTTGCCGTGGATCAGCCTGTCACCTATTTGTCGAAGTGGTTTGGGAAGCGTCACACGGCGATGATGGTCATTCGTAGTTCGGCCATTTGGGTGTCGGTTGTGGTGATGTTGGCGTTCATCGTGGGGCCAGCTTATTTTCGAGGCAAGGCGATCTCTGGCGGGACCGTGATTTCAGCCCTTATGGTGCTGGCGCTGGGACAGGCAGCTCAAGCAGTCACCCTGTATCTTTGGACACTGCGAGATGTGCGGAAGGTCGTTTGGGATCCAGAAAATCGGATTTTGACATCCTTTGGTTTTCGAGTTTCACAAAAATTTTGGACATTCGGAAAAGTGAAAGCCGAATTTTCGCTGCCATTGAATGAAATTCAGGAAGTCACCTTTGAACCCGGCCGGGTTTCCCAACTGAAATTCAAGACAAACCAAGGCTTTTTACTGCTGACAAGTGATCTCGACGGGTTTGTGCAGTTGAAGGACTTGATGTTAGATGCTGTTCAAAATCAGTCCGTTCAAGAAGCAAGGAGTGGGAATTCCCCTGCGGTTTGATTTCTCAGTTGCCCGGTCGTGCTTTCAGCAACAGGCTCAATCATGCCACTCGAAACGACCCACATTGACACGTGTTCGACTAGGCCCAATAATGCCGCGCACAGACGTTTTTTTTGGCTGAGGGACTTCCCATAGGCTAGCCGTGATAAAAATTTAGGTAAGGTCTGCCACCAAGAGACCGTCCTGTTGTTGAATTGCAGAATATGAGCAATTCAGATCAGACAGGAAAACAGAAAACAGGGAAACCAAACGATGGCTGAAAACCTCCACGAATTCACAGATGCAAACTTCGACGCCGATGTCCTGAAGTCAGACAGCCCCGTACTGGTTGACTTTTGGGCTCCGTGGTGTGGCCCTTGCCGAATGCTGATGCCAACAATCGAAGAATTGTCGGATGAGTACGTAGGTAAGGTTAAAATTGGAAAAGTAAACACCGACGAAAATCAGCAAATTGCAGCGAGCTATGGAATCACCAGCATTCCAACTGTGATTTTGTTTAACAACGGCGAAATCGTCGACAAGGTGGTTGGGGCTCCTGGCAAGGAACACTTCCAAACCATGCTGAATTCAGCAATCGGCTGATTTCACCGGTCCATCCCAAAGCTCACTGACCGCCGCATGTTTTCTTAAACCTGCGGCGGTTTGTCGTATTGAGGGGTTCGGCAGATTGCTGCAAGATAACGCTTAGCAAGCCAACTTCCGAACAGCCCATCGTGAATGGAATCATGATTGGGTGCAAACGGTCGTGAGTGCTCTTTTTGTCACCACCCTGGGAATGGACTCCCCAAAGTGACTGATCCGACTAACAATTTGAACTCGCAACTGCCTGCAAATTTGCAGCAGGATCACCAGCGCGCAGATTCACAGTCGGAACAGCAAGATCCGTTACAGGTTTTACTTCAAGCCAGCGCTGCGGCTGAAGCATTGCAAGGTCGGTTTCAAGAACTTCAAACTCGTCAGGCAGAAGTGCTGGCCGAACGAGAGCAGCTGGCTGTCGAACGCTCGACATTTGAAAGTCGTGCCACCAGTTTTGCAGATGAAGTCGCTCAACAACGAGCTCAGTTGCGTGAAGCGGCGGCGGAAATTCAGAGACAAAAAGATCAGCAGGCCGAACTGCAAGCCAAGCTAGAAGGCCAGTCCGAAGAACTTGAAGTTCACCGCGACGAGTTGGCTCGCAAACAAGATCACCTGAGCGAGACCGTGAATCAGGAATTGGCTCGGGAAAGAGAATCGCTTCAGCGGCAACAAGAATTCTTAGACGAAGAACGTCAAAAGTTCGTCGAACGAAATCAACAATTAGAAGCAGAACACAGTGCCAGATTACAGCAGGTTGAACAAGACCTGAAATCTGAACGAGAGACGATGCGCGACGATTTACGCCGTGATCTTTCCACCGAATTTCAACAGCTGAATCGCGAACGTCAGGAATGGGACGAAGAAAAAGAACGAGAAGCTCAAGAAATGCAGCAGCAGGCTGATGACCTGCAGCAGCAACGTGAAATGTTCGGTCAACAATTGGATACCGAACAGAATCGTTTGAAAGAAGAAATCGAAAAACGCCGCCAGATGTTGTTGTCAGAACAAAACAATCTGCAGCGACGTTATCGATTTCAATTTGAACACTTGGCTCGTGCGCGAGAAGACTTTGAACTGGAATTGCGTGAGCTACGAAAAGAACAGCAGTTGTTTCGCACGGAACGTCGTTCGTTTCAGGAACAAAACCAACTTCGTTTCCGTCAACTGAATAGCTTGCGGGAAGTCTTGGCTGATCGCGAAGCGTCCTTGGTGAGAGAACAGAAAGTGATCGATCGCGAGCGGATGGGCAGTGAACTGGAAATCCGTCGACAAAACGAACGGCTGAACGAACATCGGGATGCCGTGATGCAAGATCTGGAATCTCGCCACCGCCATGTGCAACAGTTGGAACAAGCGTCTTCGGAAAATGCGAACAAAGCCGATCAACGGTTGCAGCACATTAACCAGATGCGATCTGAACTGGATACTCAGCAACGAGACATTCTTGAGCAGCGGTTGTTGTTGGAAGAACGCAATTCGATTCCCATGACCGCCGGGCAGCATACAGATGAAGACATTCACCAGGCTCGACAAGCTGTGGAATCATTTTTTGAAAGCCTTCACGGTCGGCTTAAGATCGAACGCTTGCGACTGGATGATCAGTTTCGAGATCTTAAAGCGAAGCAAGAACAGTTTCGCGCAGATCGAATCGAATTGGAACGCTGGTTTGCAGAACAAGAACAACAGGTTGTGGAAGCCGATGTGTCCAACCGCACAGACGACTTGTATCAACGGATTCAGCAGTTAGAAGCAGAACAAGCTGAAAGCCAGCAGACATTCAATCAGGCTCAAAAACTTCACGAATCCACTGTTCGTCAGCTCTTGGATCAAATTGCCGACGCTCAGTCTCGCCAAATCGGACGATCTTCCGAAACAACAGCTGCAGAAACAACAGCTGCAGAAACAGCAGCTGTGGCAGCGGCCCCTGAATCCGCTGCAAATGAAGACCAAGGCAAAGCAGCCTAGAGAGATGATAAAAAGATCTCTGTCACCTGCAGCAGAGCCAACATCACGTCATGATTGACGTTTTGTTAACCCGCTTTATTGGTGTCTTGGTATCAGCGAACTTCAGTTTGCCTGTTTTCTTCACTGTTGTTGTTTCTTCAC
>CAYTUE010000066.1:1937-15598 GCA_964441085.1 uncultured Planctomycetaceae bacterium | reverse complement strand
TTGGTATCAGCGAACTTCAGTTTGCCTGTTTTCTTCACTGTTGTTGTTTCTTCACTGCTGCTGTTTTCTTCACTGTTGTTGTTTCTTCACCGCTGCTGTTTCTTGAAAGCAAGCCCGCCTGCTGCCAACGATCACTCTCTATTCTGCGGCATCCGGTTCGAACTGATCTTCGGGGGGATCGCTTTCAGCGAACAACGTCGAATAGATTGTTGGGTCGTCTGCAAAGCGTTCTTTTACGAGTCCTTCTGGGTCTTCCGTGAAGTGGCTCAGCAATTGAATGGCGATTGAGAAAACCTCGTCGGATGCCCCTTTCACGGCAAGTGTGTGAATGGCTTTCAGTAACAGTTCTGGCATTCGATCGGGGAAGTTCGAATATTCTTGCAGTTTCACAACACTCGCTTCGACGATCACTCGTTCAGGGCGAACAAGAAAATCGGCGAGTCGGTCGACCACATCGTCGTCTCGCTCAAAGCCTGGTCGCAATGCCAAAATGGCTTGAGTTCGAACGGGAACACTGTTGTCCCCCAGTGCTGCATACACGTCGTTCAGTTGTTCGTCACTCAGTTGCGCCACATAACGCAAAGTGGAAGCTGCCCACTTTCGAATCTCAGGTTCTGAATGTCCAAGCAGTCTGCAAACGGTTGATGTCAGTTGTTCAGGGCAGGTCTTCGAAATGCTAAGGTCCATCAGTGCGGACAACACAATCGTTTCGTTTCGGCTGGAAAGTTCGTCTTCTGTTGGCGGCTTTAATAAAGCATTGGAATGAGAACGCAGATCTTGGGGCAAGATGGTGTCGTTTGTCTTCTGCAGAAATTTCAGCCCGGCTTTGAATGATTTACCGGCATCAGGTCGAAGTAAAGGTGTGACACCGGAATAGTCGATCCCTAAGCTGTGTTCTGCCAGAGCCATCAGGTAGCCATGTTCGAGTGCGTTTAGCATTCCCATTTGGCTGGATTCAAACTGACGTGCTGTCCCCGTGCCCCCATCATGCGTGTGCAAGACGGCATTGGCTAAGACGGGCGTGATTCCAAAAAACACCGGTAGAAGATCAACGGGCACATTAGCAAGACTTGTTTTTTGCGGTTCACTGAGACTTTGAAACCAGCATTCAGCACATGCTAAGGCTGTCAGTGAGGCGATTTGATAAGGGGATTTTTTGAGTTCTGGGTCAAACTGAATTTTAGAAATGCGTCCTTGGTCGTCAGTGTGTTTTTGCAGCGGTTGAGTCTGCCCGTCACCCCCCAGAAGGCTGATCGCAGCCCACTCCATGGTGGGCTCTGGTACTGACGATCCAGCGTTGCTTGGAATCCGACCAGCAAAAAACTGAAACAGAACTTGGGGTAAATTTTCTTCACTGACCTGTTTCAACACAGGGTCGATATCTTGAGGACAGATGACATCGGACACGTCCTTGGGAAACTCAGCAATGACCGCAGCAATGGATCGAAAATGTCGTTCAAGTTGAACTTTGTGAGTCAATGAAAGTGGAGGGTAAGGGCGAAAAGGCCAAATCACAGGACGTGTCTCCAAAAGCAGATGGTTGAATGAAAGGACGTGTGCCACAGGTTCACCTGTCAAATGGTGAATCAGGTGGCGGCGTTTCAGTTTGATTCAGTGGAGTTTGTAAGCTCATTGAATCGCACCGATCAGAAAAACTGACCTTGTGGTACGCTCAACAGCAAACACAAAAAAAGAAAATCTTGGTTTCAGGCAGAGCACTCGGATTGGCCAAATGTTTGTAGCAAACGATCGGCTAACTGTTCTGGCGATTCATCGGCTTGCCGCTTCACGGACGTGCATTCTTCAAGATTGCGAAACCACGTGCGTTGACGTTTGGCAAATTGTCGAGTTCCAATTTTGATTTGTTGGACGCAGGCATCAAGAGGTTCGCCGTCTTCTAAGTGTTGCAGGATTTCTCGATAGCCAAGAGCTTGTCTTGCCGTACGACCGGGGGCAGGGTCTTGTTTCAATAACGCTTCGGTTTCTTGGAGTAGGCCCTGCTGCATCATCAAGTCGACTCGCCGATGAATCCGTTGCACCAACCAATCGACATCTGATTCCAGCCACACAATGGCAGCCGGTCGGTCTTCTGCCGGAACAGGATGATGGTTTTGCTGTTCCGATAAAGGTTGACCGGTCAGTTTTCGAACTTCAAGAGCTCGAATGACTCGTCGGGTATCATTGGGATGCAAGCGATCGGCTGTCACGGCATCCACTTTTCGCAGTTTGTCGTGCAACGCCAAATTGCCATGTTTCACCAGAAAAGCATCTTGAGCTTTCCGAAATTCCCAGTCTGCATCTGGGCCATGAAAGACGCCTCGAATCAACGACCGAAGGTAGAGTCCCGTGCCTCCGACAAACAAAGGGACTTTGTTGCGCGACAAAATATCGGTGATCGCGGCTTCGGCGTGTTGAATATAGTCTGTCACGCTAAAGGTTTCATGAGGATCGATTAAGTCAATCAGATGATGGGGAATCTGAGCCCGTTCTTCTTGAGACGCTTTGGCGGTGCCAATGTCCATGTGTCGGTAGATGGCCATTGAATCCAGTGACAGAATCTCTGCATTCAGCTGAGACGCCAAGCGCAAAGCCGTCGCCGTTTTTCCGGACGCCGTAGGGCCAGTTAAAAACCAGCATTTTTTGAGTTGTTCAGTAGGAACAGGCAAGGGTTGTTGTCCTTGAAGGAACCCGGCAGAATGCCGCACACGTTAAACCGCCAGTATGTAAGGGAAGTTATGTCCAATCGCCATTTGATCCAACCCGGCAGCCGTGTGAATCTTGCACAGATGTCGACGTCGGGAAAAGACTTCTGCAAAGATCGACGAGAAGCAGAAGACGAATTCAAAGATCTTCGACACGAATTTATTGACCTGCAGTCCGTTTTATACGCAGAAAGCAAACGTAGTTTGTTAATTGTGCTGCAGGCCATTGACGCGGGGGGCAAAGACAGCGCGATTCGAAAAATGACGGCAGGCACCAATCCTCAAGGCGTTGAAGTGGCCAGTTTTAAAAGGCCCACATCATTGGAACTCAGCCACGATTTTTTATGGCGGATTCATCAACGCTGCCCTGCAAAAGGGATGGTAGGGGTGTTCAATCGATCGCATTACGAAGATGTGCTGGTTGTTCGAGTCGACGAAATCGTTCCGAAATCCGTCTGGAAACCTCGATATGAAGTGATCAATCAATTCGAAAATCATCTGGTGCAAAGTGGCACGACGATTTTGAAATTCTTTTTGCACATCTCCAAAGACGAACAAAAGGCAAGATTTCAAGACCGGTTGGACCGGCCTGAAAAGCACTGGAAATTTGAAGCCGCAGACCTTGAAAAACGAGCTCAGTGGGATGAATATCAAGTCGCCTTTGAAGACATGCTGCAAGAATGTTCGACTGACCACGCCGCATGGCACGTGATTCCAGCGGATCAGAAGTGGTATCGAGATCTCGCCCTCATGAAAGTCGTTGTAAAAACGCTCAAGGAGATGGCCCCACAATTCCCTGAAGCCGCAGATGTGAAGGGGATTGTGATTGATCAATAGGCTGTCGCTGCAAGCGGGAGTGCAATAGCTCGGTGGCTGTTTGGGGAGGAGTCGTTTGGGGAGGAAACGTTTGGCGAGGAAACGTGAAGTTCGGGCTGAACAGACAGATGATTGTTGGGAATGATGCTCAGCGACAGATTGGGGCGTTGGGCTTCCGCCAAAGTGACGTTTAGTCAGCCTTAGGTGTCGCTGGCTAAGGATTCGTCGACAACCCTGATCTCGCCGTGACAACAAGCTTGATATTTCTGTATGCCTGCGGATTGCTGCCAACAGATGAAGTCTCGGTGAGAAATTTCGTCAACTTATAAAAATGTTGGCAACCACACAGGATTTTCAATTAACTGTCTCGTAATAAGCAGAATCAGGGATTTCCCTTCCATCTGCTTATGCAGACGCGTAGAAAGGCGTGAACGATTTCGTTCATGAGGGAGACCTGTTTTGCAGTCACTGTCTCTCATCTTCCTTCTTTATTTTTTTGAGCTCAGGAACCTCCATCCATGCAGTCTCAAAATGCCGCTTCTGTGGTTCATAATCGTCCTCAGTGTATTGTCCAAGCGGACACATCTCTGCGAGACGTTTGTGATCAGGTTGATTCCACGGGAGTTAAGTTTGTTTTAGTACAAAGTAACGAAGGAGCTTTTCTTGGGGTGATCGAAGCAAAGTTGCTGCAAAGTTATCTGTTGATTCAAAACCCGGTGGAAAGAAAACGCTGGGAACAAATGCCGATTGAATCGGCATTAACTTGGAAACTGGCAGGCCCAACGACTGAATCAGCGTTGGAACCGACTCAAACGATGACTCACGAAAGAATTCAGCTGGGCTGCACGGCCGTCAACACAGAAGCTGGTACGACAGCTTTGCTGACGGATTCTGATGTCTTTGTCAGCTGGAACGTCATGCAGAGTTCTCTTTCGGAAGCAATGACGGACCCTGTCACGGGATTGTCAAATCGGCTGATCTTCGAACGTCGGCTTTCAGAAGAAATGTGTCGAGCAGCGCGAGACCAACATTCCATCGCCGTCATTCTGTTTGATGTGGATCGTTTTAAAGAAGTCAACGATCAATATGGACACAGCATGGGTGACCGAGTTCTTGCTGAAATTGCAACACGATTAAAGCAACAGCTGCGAAGTTACGATGTGTTGGCTCGGTATGGTGGAGACGAATTTGCCGCAATCTGTTGTGGTTGTGGTTGGGGCGATATTGATATTCCTGTTGGTCGAGTTCTTCAAGAAATCGCCGATCAGATGAATGTGAGTGTCAGCCAAACCTTGCCTGCGATGACTCTGTCAATCGGAGCTGCCGTCATTCACGACGTATCCAAGCATGATCGACCTGCGTGGCTGATCCAGCAGGCCGATATGTGTTTGTATCACAGCAAACAAAATGGTCGTAATCAGGCTTATCGAGTCGAGCAACGACGATCAAAGGACGAAGTGGGACAGCCGGTCGAAATCTCGCCTTGCCAACTGTCTACTCCGAGTGGGTTTGTTGAGCGAGCACACGCCACTGCGGATGCCAGTTCTTAGACGGGCCAGTTCTTAGGCTGAGGCGTTCAGCAGCTTTGCTGATTGCTGTTCTGCTAAATTCAATCAAAAACGGCTGCTGCTACCGTCTGTGCTTCGGTTGGCTTAAACTGAAGTAGCCCCATTGACATCGACAATTGAGTCAACGGGTCGTAACAAACGCTTTTGCCTTTTCTGATTGATCGCGAAAGACTGATGCCGCATTGCACTCTACTGATTATCAACGGGCCTAGTCGAGGAACTCGGATCGATCTTCGTCCAGACCAAAAGCCCTACGTGATTGGTCGCAGCGTGGGGTCTACGATTCGGCTTGATGATTCTGAAGTTTCACGCCAGCACGCGGAAATTTCTTTTGCTGACGATTCCTTTCGATTGATTGATCTCGGCAGTGCAAATGGCACATTTTTGAACGGTCAGAAGATCTCAAATGTTGAGTTATGTTCGGGAGATAGCCTGCGCTTAGGTTCAACTTTATTGACGTTTCAGAATCCCGAAAGTTCAGTCAGCCGTAATGCGCCTGCTGTTCGAGTGGTGCCTAGCGATCAGGCTCAACATTCTGCCATTGTTCAGAATGTCCAGCCAAGCGAAGCTGTGGGAACGACCGCTTTTCCAGATCAGAAAAGCAGTTTGGAACTTCTGTATCAAGTGTCTGAAGAAGTGGTCCAAGCGTCGCATACTCTGGAATCAATGCTGCAACGAATTCTTGACTTAACGGCAACTGCGGTGGGAGCAGATCGAGCCTGCTTTCTTTTAACCAATGCTGATAAGACAGATCTGGCTCCTTTGGTGTCTTGGGTCAATAAAGAACAACGTGCCGAACCGTCAGTTGACCAAGATTCACAAGACACGGCCGAGCTTTTAATTTCAGGCTCGATTACTCATCATGTTTTATCGACTGGTGAAGCAGTACGCACGACGAATGCTCAACAAGACAGTCGCTTTCAAGCAGCTCACAGTGTTGTGAGTTCAGGAATCACTGAAGTGCTGTGCGCTCCGATGAAAGGGCATCAACAAGTACTGGGTGTGTTGTACTTAGACATCGTCGGCACAATCGATTCGCAAAGTACCCAAATGGATCGTCGCTTTATTGATGAACATCTGAAGTGTGTTCTCTCTGTCGCTCGACAGTCGGCTCTGGCCGTGGATTCACGGCAATACCAAGACGCGTTGCTGCAAGCCGAACGCTTTGCCGCAATGGGACAGACCATTGCCGTGCTAAGCCACCACATCAAAAATATTCTTCAAGGGATGAAGGGAGGAGGCTATCTGATTGAAACGGGTATCAAGCAAGCCAATGATGATTTCGTGAACCAAGGCTGGGGCATTGTGGAACGAAATCAAAACCGAATTTACGATCTTGTGATGGACATGTTGTCGTTTAGTAAAGATCGAGTTCCCGATTTGCAGGCTGCCGATTTAAACACGGTGTGCCAAGAAGTCGCCGAGCTTGCAGATTCGAAAGCCAAAGAAAACGGAGTGCGATTTCTGTTTCGTCCAGACCAGCATATTCCTGAAGGACAGTTTGATCGTGAGGGGATTCACCGGTCTGTCTTAAATATCGTGCTGAATGGAATTGATGCTGTCGCAGAATCGGATCGTGGTGAGGTGGTGCTGCAAACCAGCTACGACGAAAAAACCAACGTGCTCCTAGTGGCTGTCACTGACAATGGACCTGGCATCCCCGAAGATCAACAAGCGGCCGTGTTCCATCTGTTTGAATCATCGAAAGGCGAACAAGGCACTGGCATTGGGTTGCCTGTGAGTCGCAAAATTATTCGAGAACACGGAGGCAGCATTCAGATCGAATCCAAGCCCGGCGAAGGAACTCGATTCGTGCTCACGTGGCCTCGAGGAAATCCTCGTCCGATTCACGGCTCAACCGACCCCAGCCAAACACGTCCCCACGATTGGAAGCCGTTTCAGGCTTAAAAGCAACCTGAGAAGATTGGACGATGGAACTCTTGTCCATGTGATCAGGATCAGCCTTAGTCTCCTCCATACCCCCGACAAAGTGGCACCCCAGCGACGCTCGCCGACCATGATTGTGATGCCGCCAGTGATTGTGGTGCCGTCAGTGACATTGCAGCCCCCTGAATTCTTTGTTTTCAGGCTTAAAAAGCGGCTGCGTGTTAAGTTGCTTACATTGCCAGAGCAGTTCGCCAGTCTCGTCTAGTGACGTTTTCGACATTTCGCTAAAAACGCTGCCATTGCCAACCAACATTCGGCAATTGATCTAAATCTCGTGCAAACGCTCGTGCGAACGGATATCTCATGGCACCCCAAAATTTCTTCCCGTCACTGTCTCGCATGGTCACTTTTGCCTGTTTTGCCAGTCTGCTTTGCTTGAGCGCAAGCGAGGCTGTGAGTGCAGACCGAATTCGATTGAAAGTTGCCGCTCAGGCAGACTGGACCACAACGGGAATTGAAATTCAGGCAGGAGCCCCGATGACAATTTGGGCTCGCGGACAGTATTCAGTGAACCCTAGAAAACCAGGGGGGGGAGCGAATCAAGTTTCACCCTATGGCACCTTCCATTTTGTCGATTCTGAAATTGGTAAAGCGTTTCCTTTACCTGCCGCAGGTGCCGGCCCGGCACCATGCTACTGCTTAATTGGACGCATTGGCCAAAATGGGACTCCCTTTTACGTTGGTGAAACCTGCAGCAAAGTGGCTCAAGAATCCGGCACACTGTTTCTGACCATCAACGACTACAACAAAGCAGATAACACGGGCGAACTTGAAGTTGTGATAGAAACGGGTGGCAAAGTGTACCCGGTTGCAAGTCGTCGGCGAGTTGCTTTTGACGGAGCCACTGGTGCACCGACAGCGGACGCTCGAGTCGTCGTGTTTTATGTTGATGGGCTGCGTCCCGATGTGGTTCGAGAAATGGCAGCCATGGGACACCTTCCAAATATCCAACGAGTCTTTTTGGATGGAGGCAGTCAGCTTGAAAATTCGCTTACCGTATTTCCGTCTGACACCATCACAGCAAACGGAACATTGTGGACTGGCGTTTTCAGCGATCGTCACGGAATCAAATCACAGGTTGGATTTAATCGAAGATTAAAACGCAGCGAAAACTACCTCGGAAAATTTGGCCCAGTGTTAAATGATCTGTTGCTACAACCCAAAGGTCTCGACCGTTTGGTTTTAAACGCTGGCACTGCGGTCACACGAATTGTGAAGGGAAGCGAAGCGGCAGATCAGTTTCACAATCGCAAGACCAGCGAGACTCCCACACTGCAAACTCATCTCGTCAAAAACGGCAAGACAATGTCATCTGGAGTGATGCCGTTAATGTCGCAAATTTCCCCCGAACTTTGGACTCGATACTTGGCAGACGAAGTCCCCTACTTCGGAACGCATTTGGCCGATCGATATGTTGATGAAGCTAACACATCCTACGCAATCGAACATTTGTTTGAAGACATGAAAGATGTCACCATTATCTGGCTGCCAGAAAATGACACGGTCAGCCATCATGAGTTCCGAGGCGCATTTGGAATGGCTCGCCGATCTCTGGCGGAAGCAGATCAGGCCATTGGGCAAATGGTGAATCGACTCGACCGCAAAGGACTCACAAGTTCCACCTACTTCGTCTTGATCAGTGATCACGGACACATTGGTGGTCGCCAGTCTCATCTGGAACGCTTTGATATCACGAATGAATTTTTTCATCAGCCTGCAGATATCGATGGCAGTCACCAGAGAGTTGGTGGTGGGTTGGGATTAACCGTGCGACAAGATCGATATATCAATCGCACTCAAGGTGACCATTCCGATGACTTTGTCTTTATCGACGCAGTGGCTGATGGGGTGGCCCGAGTTTCGCTTCCTCGCGGAAGCTATGGCTCACGAGACTGGAGCCGTCCAAACGATATCCAGTCGCTGTTTCGTTATCCCATTCGAGGACTCGCAAACGGGACCAACTTGTTTGAAGCATTGAAGGCCATTCGAGTCGACACGGCAAGCCACCAACAGCAGGCTCCCATTGATCTTGTTTTGGCTAAAATTGATGCAGATCGAGTTCTGTTAACTGCTTCCAATCGAGGCTACGCAGTCATTGCTCGCAAGCCAAATCCTGCGGGCGGATTTTTGTACCGGTATTCGGCCATCACAGATCTTAAGCCAGATGGTCAGGCGATGATTTCGTGGAACGAAATCGAAGAACCCACAACCGATCCTTTGCTCCTCGCAGGGAAAGTCAATTGCTGCTTGTTTAACCAGTGGCACGACGAAGAAACGTGGCTAAGAATTACATTGGGCAGTTTGTATCCGGATGGCGTTGTCGCGATGGCACGTCACATGCTTTGGAAGCCTGAGCTTGAAGCTCGAGAAAAAGAATACGGTGTCGATCTCGTCGTGACCGCAAAGCCAGGATGGGTTTTTAACACAACCAATACGCCTGGTTCGGCTCACGGACATCCGTTTCATGAAACCATGAACAACACATGGTTTGTGGCTGGGCCAAACATTCGAGCTGGAGCCATTGTTTCTCAACCCGTTCGTAGTGTTGATGTGACTCCAACGCTTTTAGACATGGTTGGAATCGATACAACAGACATGGGCTTCGACGGAAAGCCCGTGCGGGCCTTTTACCAAGCCAGTGAAAACGAACCTCAGGTCACTGTGATGCCCATTTTCTGGCAGGACATCGACATGCACGCATGGCCATCCATTGCATGGGAACCAAGAGACGTTTATCCACGGCAGCCTAAGTCTGTGAATCAGCCAATGAACTTTTGGGATTTAAGCAACCTGACCTACAATGCGGCCAGTGTGCGTGAAGTGAGTGTAAACCGAATTGTGGATGACACCAGCCGATTTGTGACAACTCGACTGCTACAGCAACGATCACGGGAAGACCAATCACTCAAAGCCCTATACCGCGAAGCTCGACAAGATCTAGATGAAGGCCCGCTTGATGTTCCTCAACTGCAACTGAACAAGGTGGCACTCGGAGACTACACTTGGACTTCAGAAGGCAACTTAAGCCGAGGAAAGAGCATTGTGTCGTGGGCACGAAATCGAACTCGCAAGTTTGATTCCGTCGTGTCTGCTCCTTTTGGAGGCAAGTCCTTTTTAGGGACAAAGATCGCAGGCAAAGCGATTGATGCAGCAGATTATAGCGCAAGCGAACTACGCCGCGTAGGCAGCCGGATCGCCGTTCAGGCAACGGATCGCTGGGTCTTGTCCAATGCCGAAGATTCGGTCGATCGCATTATCAATGCGGGGCAGGCGGAACCAGCTACTCGACGTGTCAGATAGGACAAAATTTTTCAACGTGAATACTTCAACTCATCAAAAACAGGTTCGCAACCACGTCTTTCGCAAGATGGTTGTCGTGTGCGCCATGAACCTTGTTTTAGGAGTGTGGCTTTGCGGAACACCAGTGGCTGCTCAAGATCGTCCCAAAGCGCGAGCTGGCAATTTGTTAAGCCGTGCGGCTTCCGTGTTTCAAGGTGGTCCTTTTAAGTTTGGTAAACGCGACAGCCATGTGCCTCAGCTTGGCAAAATCTATTCTCGTGCAGCAAGGTTCAAAAACCCTCACCAAAATCCGGTCATTGTGATTCCCGGCATCTTGGGCTCCAAGTTGGTTCATGGACCGACAAAAGAGTCTGTTTGGGGATCGCTTAAATTCTCTCAAACTCGCCCATTTCCTGGGGGAGCCGACACTCGAATTGCCTTGCCGATGAGACAAGGTGTCCCACTGAATCAGCTTCATGACAGAGTCCATGCGGCGTCTATTCTTGGCCAATTAGAAGTCACCATTTTAGGCTGGCCTATTCAGGTGATGGCCTATCAGGAGATCTTGGGGACGCTTGGTGTGGGAGGATATCGAGCCGATATTTCATCCAGCCTGAATGCCGTTGACTATGGAGACGACCACTTTTCGTGCTTTGAATTTCACTATGACTGGCGGCGCGACTGCAGTGAAACGGCGGCTGAGCTGGATCGTTTTATCCGTGAAAAATCCAAGTTTGTGAAGGAGCAGCGAGAAAAACACTTTGGGCCGTCAGACGAGCCAGTTCGCTTTGATATCGTTGCGCATTCGATGGGAGGTTTGGTGGCTCGGTATTACCTGAGATACGGATCGGCTCAGCTTCCACCGACTCAAGGGTTACCAGCGCTGACGTGGGCTGGCGCACAAAACGTGGAAACGCTGATCTTGGTTGGCACCCCCAATAGTGGTTCCGTTCTGGCATTCGAAGAAATGGTCGAAGGGATGACCTTTTCCAAGGCATTTCCAAAACATCAAGCCGCGACCCTTGGCACACTCCCAGCTGTGTATCAACTGCTTCCGAGGCCTCGCCATCAGGCAGTGATTGACGCATGCAACGGGCAAAGAATTAATCTTTATGATTGGAAAAACTGGAGAGACTACAACTGGGGCTTACTGGATCCTCGACAAGACAAATATCTGCAAGAACTGTTGCCAGGTACAACCTTGGCGGCTCGTAGAAACATCGCGACCGATCACATTCAAAAGTCGTTGTGGCAGGCGTATCAGTTTCATCAAGCCTTAGACGTACCAGCGAAGGCTCCAGAGGGAACGTCTATTTTTCTGATTGCAGGTGATTCCGAAACCACCAAATCTCAAATGGCTGTATTAAAAGGCACACGTGGTGTCGTGCTGACGAATGAATCCCCCGGAGACGGCACGGTGACTCGAGCCAGTGCGCTGATGGATGAACGCCTCTCCAACGATCGTCCGTGGACACCTCGTTTAAGAAGTCCGATTTGCTGGGCCGGAAACTACTTTGTCTTTACAGACCATTTGGGCCTGACATCCAGTCCTGCATTTTCAGACAACGTCCTGTATCTGCTACTGGAACGCCCCAGATAGCCGTGTTTTTCCGAAACAAGCGGATCCAATGCGTTGAACCGTATCATTGTCGGGATGTTTGTGTTTGCAGCAAATCGCGAGTGAAAAGGGCCGATTTCCATGTCGGTTGCAGCTAAAGTCACCGCACGAACTCACTTGAATTGCGCCATGTGCTATTTGTGACAGGTGATGCCATGTGAGTTTTCGCCCCAGCAAAATGTTTTGCTGGCGTTCGCACCACTTTGCGAGTGCGTCATATTCGGGAAATCGTTTGGCACACACTGTGTCATTCACCCGCAAAAATCATCACGAACACAAATCAGTTTTCAGATTCCGCAAAGCGATTGCAAAGTCGACTGTCTGGACATTCGGTCATTGATATTGATCACTAAGGCAAACGCTTGAAGACTTTTTCGGAACTCGCATTGATAGAGCCCGTGCAGCATGCTCTGGCTGATGAAAAATATAAAACCCCCACGCCGATTCAGGCTCAAACCATTCCGGCGGCCTTAGCAGGCCGTGACATTCTGGGGTGTGCTCAAACGGGAACAGGAAAGACGGCTGCCTTTGCGTTGCCAATTTTAAACCGGTTGGGACAACATCCGCGCAAGGCAAAGCCCAATCATCCTCTGGTACTGGTGTTGGCACCGACACGCGAGCTGGCGATTCAAATTGAAGAAAGCTTTGCAACGTACGGAAGATATTTGCCTTTGCGACAAGTGCTTGTTTACGGGGGAGTCAAGCAGGGAAACCAAGTTCGCGCTTTAAACCGAGGAGCTCATATTTTGGTGGCAACTCCAGGTCGACTGCTCGACCTGATTACCCAAAAGCACATTAAGTTAAAACAGCTGGAAGTGTTCGTTTTAGACGAAGCCGATCGAATGCTGGATATGGGCTTTCTTCCCGATTTGAGAAGAATTATTAGCCACTTACCCGATCAGCGGCAGTCTTTGTTCTTTTCGGCCACGATGCCGCCCAAAATCACAGAACTGTCACAGCGACTGCTGACAGATCCTGTGAGCGTTAACGTGACCCCCAAGACAACAAGCGTAAAGCGAATTAAACAGCAACTGCTGTACGTGGATAAGGGAAAAAAGCAGGGCTTGCTGCATCGGCTGTTGTCTGAACATGATGTCGATCGAGCGATCGTATTTACGAAAACCAAGCGCGGAGCCAATGTGGTCACCGACAAGCTTGATCGCCACGGAATCACAGCCGCCGCAATTCATGGAAACAAGTCACAGAATGCTCGCCAGAAAGCACTGGAAGCGTTTCGCAAGAAAAAGATTCAGGTCTTAGTTGCGACAGACGTGGCTGCCCGAGGAATTGACATTGATGGTGTGACTCATGTTGTCAACTTTGATTTGCCATTGGAACCCGAAGCGTATGTTCATCGCATTGGTCGTACAGGCCGAGCGGGCGCTCAAGGAATCGCGTTGTCGTTCTGTAGCCCTGATGAACACAGTGAATTGCGAGCCATTGAAAAACTCATTGGCCAAAAAGTGCCTTTGGCAGACGGGCAAGTTGAACCAGAATTTATTCCCGGATCACGTTCTAAGAAATCAAACCGATCATCGGGCGGTCAACGTCGTCGGACGACCACGCGGTCACGATCGAAAACGGGAGGGGCAAAAAATTCGGGAACAAAGCCTGCTGCACAAAATTCGTCTTCCCCTGCCGTACGGGGCTCTGGTTCTTCGGGCTCAAGCTCTCAAGCAGCTCACGCTCAGAAATCCAGCGGGCAAGGAAAAGGGAAAAGTGCCCACGGAA
>CAYTUE010000066.1:0-1837 GCA_964441085.1 uncultured Planctomycetaceae bacterium | reverse complement strand
GTGGCTCGAAGAGGTGCTGGGTAGCCTTCGGCCGTTTTTGATGAATCAGTTGGGTCTAAGAAATCCGGTAAAGAATCAAACGTCATCCAATTGGTCGAACGTTGTTCTTCCACTGATGTTTTCGTAACGTCAACCACTTTTAAGTTTTCAAACCCCGTGCGTTTCATCCATGTTTGCAACATGGAAACCGATGGCAGAAACCACACGTTTCTCATCATGGCGTAACGGCCTTGGGGTACCAAAACGGTTTCTGACTTGTCGTCGATGACGAGAGTTTCCAATACGACTTGGCCACCCGATTTGACGCTACCAGACAAGACCTGAAGATGATCGATGGGACTGGTGCGGTGATACAGGACTCCCATACTGAATGCAACATCGAAGGCTTTTAGTCGTCGATTCAATACGGTGTCCGCAACAGGTAAAACGAAATTGGGAACCGGACCAATTAACCTTTTTATCAGTTCGTGCTGCATGACGAAAAGATGAAACGGATCCAACCCGACGACCAAAGATGCGGCCGCGTTTAGCATGCGGTAACCGAAGTAGCCATTGCCACAGCCGACGTCTAGCACGGTCCGGTCTTGCAGGTTGACGGCTTCGTGAATGCGGTCCCATTTCCAATCGCTTCGCCATTCGGTATCAATTGTCTGGCCACAAATTTTAAGTGGCCCCTTACGCCACGGATGCAGCTGCATGAGCATCTCCGTGATGTTGACCACTTGGTCTTCAGAACCACTCGCACTTGCTTCGCCTGCAACAACGTGCCCATCATCGATTGTGACGTCTGTCGCATGTCCTTGTGGAAACTGTTCCACGGTAGCCATCCAGCCTGCCAGTAAGCCGTGCGATTGCTGAGCTAAAGCGGTTTCGCATTTTTCTTGAAGTTGGTCGGCCCATGGCCCATGACCATGGGCGTGCAGGTGCTGGAAGACAGGGGCGAAGTCAAACATCATGGGGAAATTTCTTCAGCGCAGTTGCCAAGTCATCTACAGCAAATCAATTTGGCAAGTTTAAGGCTTGAATTCGATCGAGATTCAGATTGTGCGGAATGTGGAATCTGTCATTTTACAACGTTTTAGCGACACGAAGCGGAAATTGAATGCGTGATGGAATGGAATCTGCGATGGCATTCCAAACACATTGTTAAAACCCGACTGTATCTGCGGTAAAAATGGTTGGTGATCGCAAAACTGATTTTTCACAATGAGATTTGCGTGTACACTTGTGTCCGCGCTGAAATCTGGTGCCAGTGATGCTGACGCCACCTTTGTAGCTCCCACCATCCCGATCACTTTTGTGATTTCCTGCCCACTTGCAGTCTGCGGACTGCCTTTTCATGCTTCAGGAGAAGTCAACTCGTGAACGACATTCGTCGCTACTCAACGGCAGCCGTTGTTTTACTCGTGGTTCTGCGATTATCTCTTGGATGGCAGTTGCTGTACGAGGGTTTGTGGAAAATTGGCACCCTGAGCACTCCGAAACCTTGGACGTCTGCAGGTTACCTGAAAAATTCTTCTGGACCATTACGTCCCGTCTTTCGAGACATGGCGGGCGACCCCAACGATTTAGCCTGGTTGGATTACGACACCGTCGCCCAACGTTGGCAGACTTGGGCTGGTCAATTCAAGAAGCACTACCGGCTTTCCGAAAAGCAATCGACTGCTGTCGACCGCCTGCTGAATGGCAAGGTGACTCAAGTGGGTGAAGAACTCGTGTTCGCTCAGCCGCTCGCCGCCTTGCCGACGGATCTTGGCAAATGGCCCGTGTCTGAAAAGATCGTTCGATATGATTCCGCAGCCAAAAAACTGTATGTCAGTTTGAACTACTTTATGAC
>CAYTUE010000065.1:12984-23140 GCA_964441085.1 uncultured Planctomycetaceae bacterium | reverse complement strand
CTAACCAGAAATCCACTCCCTCAACGGCTGCAAATTCGTGCCTCGCCCTCGAACAATTTCGAACCAGCAAATCCTAGAAGCCGCCAAATGCTGCTTTCTAGAACAGGGACCACACGTCAACACGGAAGTCATTGCCAAAGACTTGGGTGTGTCTTCCCAAGCGATTCTCAAGAGATTTGGCAGCAAGCAAGAATTGATGTTGGCCGCGTTGGCTCCGGATGATGAAGCAGCTTGGATTCCACTGGTCGAAGCGGGGCCCAACGATCAACCAATTCGTCAGCAACTGACCATGATTCTTGAAGAACTCGCAACCTTCTTTGTGCAGCTGGCTCGACAAATTTCTGTGCTTCACTTCAGCGGAATCAATCCTCGTAACTTAATGGATCGCTACCCCGAACCGCCTCCCTTGCGAGACATTCGAATCCTTGCTGCATGGCTTGACCGAGCAGCCAACAAAAAATTAATCCGTCCCGTCGATAGTTCGGCAATGGCCATGATGATGCTGACTTCCATGCACGGACCAGCCATGCTGACTGACATGCTGGGCAAGCATCCCACAGGACACTCGCAGTGTCAGTACGTCAATTTCGTGACAGATATTATCTTACAGGGGCTGCAACCTGAATCAGAAAAATCGTCCGATTTTTCGGTTCAAACCAGTCCACCAAAAACAACACAAACAAACGCTGTCAAACAAACAGGAAAGTCGGCTTGATGATGTATTCCCACTTAATCTTCGGAGATCTATCGTGAAGCGGGTTAGAAGTATTCTTATTCCGATCGTTATCGTCGCCGTCGGCATCGTTGGCTTGATGAAACTGGGGCAACCACCAGAAGTTCCCAAGGACGACGGACCACCAGAAGTTCAGGCGGTATTGATCGAAGTCGATACCGTCACCGAATGGAATGATCCAATCCATGTGATGACTGATGGTGAAGCCACGACTTACAAAATCGTGACGCTCAGTTCTGAAGTCGCTGGCCGCATCAAAAGCAAGCCCGATGAATCTCGAGGAGGAATGTATGTCATCAAAAACCAGCCGTTGTTTGAAGTCGATTCCACCAACTATCAGCTAGACGCTCAGCGACTTGAAGTGCAATTGGAACAGTGCGTTCAGGATCAAGAATCAACTCGAATCAACATCGCCAACACATCGGAAATGATCAAACTGGCGAAAGAAGATTTGGCTTTACAAGACAAGCAGCTTGAACGACTTAAAGCACTGAAGCTTCGCCAAACGGCGAATGATCAAGAAGTCGAAGATGCGATGAAAAGCCAGCTATCCAGCCGCAACGCTTTGCAAACGTTGCAAAATCAAAAACGGTCGCTGGAACAACAAATGAAGACGCAAGCAGCCGGAGCCAAGGTTGTTCAATCGGAACTGAACCGAGTCACCGAAGACCTAAAACGCTGTGTCGTGACATCACCGCTCACGGGCCGCATGATCGATGACTTGGTCGAAACCGGCGACTATGTGCAAGTGGGAGACGATTTGGCTCATATCAGTGACGCCAGCCGTATGGAAATTCGTACCAAACTGCGCAGGGAACAACTCGCTTGGATCTGGCTACAACATCAGATCCCAAAGAACCCGTTGAGTTCTGCCGAAGAACCCACGGTCAGCGAAGACCCATTGAACTTACCCCCTGTGGCCTGCGAAGTGACTTATGAATTTGAAGGAGTCGAAACGATTTGGGATGGCTATATTGCTCGACTGGAAGGCACAGGAATTGATCGAGACACTCGAACATTTCCTTGTCGAGTCATTGTTGAAGAACCCAAGAAGACTCGAGTTCGAGCAGGAGACGAAGGCAAACTGGCCGTCCGTCCTCCGGGTTTACTTTCGGGAATGTATGTCACCGTTCGTATTCCCGTCGAATCGCCTCATCCACTGTTGCGAGTCCCCGTGGAAGCCGTCCGTCCGGGTGGACAAATCTGGGTCAAACGCGGCAAGCAACTCAAAATCATCTCTGCAAAGCCAGCCTACACCTTTGAAAATCACGCGTTGCTGCGAGCCGCCGAATGCGACTTGGCGGTCGGTGATGAAGTGATCGTGTCGCCCCTTGCATCTGTGACGAACGACTTGCAAGTGATCACTCATGAAGAACTTCAGGCACAGATCAATCAAAACGCGACGTCATCCAAGCAACAGGCCGGCACCAGCGGCAATGGCATGCAGGACACAAAAGCGAACAACAAAAGCAAAGTGAATTCTCAGCCAGTGCCTTCTTCGCAGGAGACATCGGAATGAAAAGTTTGATTGCTTGGGCGATCCGTCAGTCTCCCGCGATGAACACGCTGATGGTTGGCATTTTGGCTGTGGGCCTGATGGCTGGTATTGAGTTGCGCCGCGAAGAATTTCCGCAGTTTGAACTCGAAATTATTCTTGTTTCTGTCCCTTATCCGGGAGCCAGCCCAGAAGAAGTTGAAACTGGCATCTGTCAAAAAATTGAGGAAGCCATTCGGTCTGTTGATGGGCTCAAAAAAGTGACTTCGGTGGCCAGCGAAGGCGCGGGCAGTGTGGTCATCGAAGTTCAGACTGACGTTCCCAGCGTCCAAAAAGTGCTGAACGAAATTGAATCCGAAATCAATCGCATTCCCAGTTTTCCAGACCTTGCTGAAGAACCCGAAATCCAACAGGTGTCTTTGCGAAACGCAGCGATTACCGTTGGCATCATTAACCACAAAACAGAAGCAGCTGATGCAGAACAACAGTTGCGTGAAGTGACAGAACGAGTTCGAGCCGACCTGCTACAGATTCCTCAAATTTCCGTCGCTGAAATTGATGGCGAACGCGACTACCAAATCGACGTAGAAATTCCCGAAAAAACTCTGCGAGAATACGGTCTCACGTTAACCGACGTGGCTCGTCGGATTCGATCTCGCAATCTTGAACTGCCGGGCGGCAATATCAAGGATCGAGGCGAAACGTATCTCCTGAGAGGAAAAAACAAGGGCACTGTGGGAACAGAAATCGAACAACTGCCTTTGATTACTCAACGCGACGGAGTCGTCTTAAAGGTGGGCGACCTAGGGACTGTCAAAGACGAATTCATCGACACAGTTTCAATCAGCCGCATCAACGGACAACCAGGACTCGCCATTGCCGTCAAAGCGGCTGCTGGTGAAGACTTGTTGGCGATGGCAGATGCAGTCAATGACTATGTGGAAACGTATCAGCTTCCCGAAGGCTTTGAATTTACGACTTGGGGAGATTCCGCAGTGAACGTGCGGGATCGGCTGGACCTATTAAAACGCAATGGAATTCAAGGGTTGATCTTGGTGTTTATTGTGTTGGCTTTGTTTCTAGAACTGAGGCTCGCATTTTGGGTCGCCTTGGGCATTCCCATTTCTGTTCTGGGAGCATGCGCTGTTCTGTGGCAGTTCGATCAAACTTTAAACATGCTCTCGATGTTTGCCTTTCTGATCGCTTTGGGAATCGTGGTCGACGACGCCATCGTGATTGGTGAAAACATCTATGCTCATCGAGAACTTGGCAAATCCTTCAGACAGGCTGCCATTGATGGAACGGCGGAAGTGGTTCCATCTGTTGCCACGTCAATTGCAACCACCGTGTTTGCCTTCATGCCAATGTTCTTCGTATCCGGCGTCATGGGAAAGTTCTTTGCCGTGCTTCCACTGGCGGTCATCGCCATGCTGATTATTTCTTTAGTCGAAAGTACGCTGATTCTTCCCTGCCATTTGGCTCATGGTTCAAAAAAGAAGACTTCGATCACCGATGGCATCACACGTACAACAGGACGACTGCTAAATCACATTATCTACCGTCTGTATACACCCCTTGTTGAAGTTGCCATCAAACGTCCTGCCATCACAATCAGCAGTGCGGTGGCCGTTTTATTGCTGTCTTTCAGCTTGGTCCAAAACGGCACGGTTCCTCGAGTCTTCTTTCCCAAACTGGATGCTCCTGAAGTCATCGCCAACATCGTGTTTCCTGATGGGACTCCTAGCCGAGTCACCAATGCAGCGACAAAGAAAATCGAAGATGCGATTTTCCAGATCAACAAAAAATATGCCAATTCAGAAGTTCCGTTGGTCAAGGTGGCTCACCGCATGGTGGGTTCCGTCACATTAGAAGGCGGAGCCGGTGGAGGAGAAACTTCAACGGGTGGACACGTTGGCAAGGTTCACGTTCAACTGGCGGATAACACTCAACGATCCATCACAAGCCAACAGGTTGCCGATGAATGGCGAGCCGCCGTTGGCACCATTCCGGGGGTCGAAACATTAACCTTCGGTTCTAAGTCTCGAGGCCCCGGTGGAAAAGCGATTGAATTTAAATTGCTGGCGAACTCCGAAGATATGGATCGCCTCCAACTTGCCGTTGCAGAAGCAAAAGCAGAAATCAGTTCGTTCGAAGGTGTCTTTGATGTTGCCGATGATTCTCGCCCTGGAAAATGGGAACTGCAATTAAACGAAAAACCAAAGGCACAGTCTCTGGGAATTCCTTTGGATCAAATTGCTCAAACCGTTCGTTCGTCCTACTACGGCGAAGAAGTGATGCGGCTACAGCGAGGACGCCATGAAGTGAAGTTGATGGTGCGATACCCCGAAAAAGATCGCAACCGGTTGGCCAACTTTTCAGACATTCAAGTCGATGGTGGAGACGGCATTCAACGTCCGATTACAGAATTGGCAGATGTCACGACTTCTCGAGGATACTCGGAAATCAATCGACTCAATCAAATGCGTTCGATTACCGTGTCTGCTGATGTCGACGAAGGCGTCGCCAATGCCGCTCAGATCATTTCGAAAATGGCGGGAGCCGAACCGGGGGCTTACCAAAACTTGAAGGATCGATACAACACTTGGATGGGTCATCCACCGCCGCCCGCCCCTCAGCCATTTATTGAAAAGCTGTTAGCGAAATATCCAGAAGTTCAGATTCGCTGGGAAGGCCAGCAAGAACAAGACACCGAAAGCATTGGCAGTCTCTTTTTGGGTTTGGCAGTGGCCTTGCTGGCCATGTTTATGCTGCTGACAATGGAATTCAATAGTTATGGGCAACCGCTGGTTGTCATGGCCGTGATCCCCTTTGGAATTGTAGGAGCCATCTGGGGCCACGCAATCATGGGCCTGCCGTTGACTTTGTTTAGCATGCTGGGAATTGTGGCACTGACAGGAGTTGTCGTGAACGACAGCATTGTTCTGGTCGACTTTATGAATGCCAAGCTGAAGACCGGAGCATCGCTGAATGAAGCGGTTGTGCTTGGCGGACAACGGCGATTTCGTCCCGTGTTATTGACTTCCATGACAACCATCGCCGGACTCTTCCCCGTGTTGATGGAAAAGTCTTTTCAGGCTCAACTGGTCATCCCCATGGCCACCAGCTTGTGCTTTGGTTTACTGCTTTCGACTTTGCTGGTCCTGATTTTAGTTCCCACGTTTTATGTGACGTATGGCCGAATTTTTGGAATTCATCAGCCCACAGACTCAGACGATTCGAAACCACCTGAAAGCCCGCTCGCTGTTGACGTTGCTGCTTCATAACACCAGTGTTGACTCTGGAAAGATGCCTGTGACAGATCTCAAAAGTTCTGGAATGATCATCCTGAAGGGATGGCTATTTCTGTTGATTGCCATCATCAGTTTCACACTGTTGGCACTCCAGTTTACGAACTGGGAAATGGTGGCATTGCTGGCAATTTGTATCTGGAGTGCGTGTCGGTTTTACTATTTCGCGTTCTATGTCATTCAGCACTACGTCGACGATTCTTACCGCTTTGCGGGGCTGATTGATTTTATTCGCTACTGGCTGCCTAGACGATCGCGCAAAGAAAAAGACTGACAATCTCATGACAAGATGATCAGCCTTTTGTTTACTTAAAGAACTTGCCGATGAAGCAAAGTCTATTTTGCCTACTGTTTGGCTGTGGTATGCAGCTTAGCAGCATCTAGGTACAGCAGGTCATCATCTGGATCGATCCGAGCCGTTCCTTTGACATACACCAGTTGTTTTTCAGTGACGTCGAAAAGCTTTCGACTATCGATGTCGATCAGCGATCCTTTGTCATCTTTAAAGCTCACCATCACCAAGTAATCGTTGATGTTACGACTACAGAATGGGCAAGTATGAGGATCATGGTCAGACTCGCCTTCGTGTCCGATTGCATCCGTGAGGACAAAGGCTGCCTTGTTAGGTTCCCACGGAACAGCCTCTTTGCCTGCGTTGATACGACCTTTGACAACCACATCAACCTGATCCACACCTTCAACAGCCAGCTGCTTACGAATTTCGCTGACCATTTGTTCGCCAGACAGAACAGATGAAGAAACGAAATCCTTGCTGACCCGTTCCAGTTGGACGTTGGGGTCTTCAGCACACCCCACAACAACCAAGCAAAGAACGACAGGCATCACTTGGCAAGCAAGCCGTCGAAATCTCAGACTACTTCTTTTCGTCGTGGTCATGATCGTGGTCGCCTTCTTCATGGTCGTGGTCATCGTGATCATCGTCGTCATGGTCATGGTCATGGTCGCCGTGTTCTGCCAAGTCGCCCAAGGCTGTCTTCAGAGCAGCCATTGCAGCATCCACTTCGCTACTCACTTCGCTGTATTCTTTTCCTTCTTTACCGTGCATCATCTTGTCGACATCACCGTAGGCGTCCATCAAAACTTCAACTTGTTGACCAACAGTGGCTTTTGCTTCGGCTGCCAGTTCTGACTCGTTGGCAAGCTCTTTTACTTCTGTCAACACATGGCCAACGCTGTGCAGTGGGCCATGAGCCTTTTCTTTGTCGTTTGCGGCGAAGCCATCTTTCACAACTTCATACATTTCAGTCAATTCATGAAATGCTGCGCCAACTGTTTCGGCGTGTTCGTGGTCACCGTGATCGTGACCATCGTGGTCATCCGTCATCACAGGCTTAGGGGTTACCTCTTCATCCGCACAACCAGCAAGGCACAAAGCAAAACAGGCAAGGCCTGCAATTCGGAATATCATTGATTCACTTTCGAGATCGTCACAGGGCACATAAAAAATCAGGCAAACTCGTCACACACGAATGCCCACATATGCTTTCGCTGCAGAACTTTACGCAGTGAGAGTTCGGCCTGCGAAGTAGATTCTATGCTTTTTCCCTGAATTCCCGCGTGATTTAGGGGGTTTTCAGAGGGGCAGGGGGGTTCAGCGTCAGCAGCTGGCTGTAAAACACACGTGAGGCTCGAAAAGTAGACATTTGCCGGACACTCTGTTCACATCAAACAAAATGAACGCTTTAGTCTTTTAGCTTCGGATTGTTTCGATGACGGTCTTGGTCGCGTTTTGTTTTTTTATCCATGTTGCGTTGGAAGGCGGCCGTTAAATCGATTCCCGTTTGGTTCGCAAGGCAAACCAAGACAAACAACACGTCGGCGATTTCATCATCAAGCCGAACATCTTCATCCGATTTTTTGAAGCTTTGCTCACCGTAGGTTCGTGATACCACACGAGCCACCTCCCCCACTTCTTCCATCAGTTGAGCCACATTGGTGAGTTCAGAAAAATAGCGGACTCCCACCGTTTTGATCCAGTCATCAACCTGCTGCTGAACATCTTTCAACGAAGGCGAAGAGGGATCACTGGATTGCATCAAATCACTCATGAAAGGGTTCCGCGACTCACACTCAGCTCACACTCAGCTCACACTCATGCTGAACCGCCCATGGTGCTTGCCAGAGTGGCTCACTGACTTTTCTACTCTGGCAAAGTGGCACTGTGATAAATGTCCTGAACATCATCGCAGTCGTGCAACATTTCCAAAAACTTATCAAACATCGGTCGGTCGTCTGCCGTGATTTCGATTGTCGCTTGCGGCACAAATGTGATTTCTTGGACTTCAAGTTCTGTTTCAGGAAATGCTTCTAACAGAGCCGTTTTGGCTTTATAGAATTCTTCCGCAGGAGCAAACACGGTCAACTTCCCCGCCTGACATTCGATGTCGTCGATATCAATGTCCGCTTCCAACAACGCTTCCATCACTTCATCTTCGTTGTCTCCGACAAAGGACAGCACGGCCAAATGGTCGAAGAGATGAGCCACCGAACCGGGAGCTCCCAGTTTGGCTCCTGTCTTTGTAAAGCAGTTACGTACTTCAGTAATCGTGCGATTGGCATTGTCTGTTAAACAATCCACGATCACCGAACAACCTCCTGGCCCGAAGCCTTCATAGCGAGACGACGAATAATCTTCTCCACCGGCGCCGCTCGCTTTTTCGATTGCTTTTTCGATCACATGACTGGGCACCTGTTCCTTTTTGGCACGTTCAATCATGTTTCGCAAAGCCGGATTGGCTTCGGGATCGGGTACTCCATTCTTAGCGACCACGTAAAGTTGCTTGCCATACTTCGCATAGAGCTTCGACTTTTGACCAGCGGTCTTCATGATCGAGTGCTTGCGGTTTTCGAAACTTCTACCCATGGCGGCTGTCTACTTACTTGGTTCTAACTGACAAAAATTGGCCAAGCTGCATTCTAATCGACAGACTGAAAAACGCGAGTCTTCACAATTGGCAGTCTGCTGAGCATCCTCGTTTTTTAAAGTCACGCTGGCTGGCAGGTTCCTGCACGCAGAACAAAAACGCAAAACTGCTGTAAGGCAAGCTCTTCGATTTTCTGGCCCTGTTCCTGATAAACTTCTACGTCGAAACCCGCAGCAACCGCATCGTCCAAAAACAGCCGACTGGATTGACGACCTGGATCCCCGATGTGAATTTCTGTGTCGTGCTGACTGGCGGCCTGCAAAAATTTCAATAGGCCCGCATGTTGATTTCGTTCGTACAGAACATCACACGCCAAGATCAAAGAATAAGTTTCTGGGGGTGGCTGATTCCAATCTAAGACCCCCACTTCACTGTTCGACAGGCCGTTGAGATCAGCATTGCGGCGAGTCAATTCGGTGGCTTCAGGAACGATGTCTGTCATCCGCACAGAGAGTCCCGCGTACCATGCGGCAATTCCTATGAGCCCGACTCCACAACCCAATTCGAGCCCACTTTTTGTCGCCGGCCAATGTTTCCCGATGACATACCGAGCCATCGGTATTGCGGCATCCCATAACACGCCCCAGTAGGGATTTTGGCTTTGTCCTGACAGCGAATGTTCCAGCACAGAATCAGAACTGGATGGCACATCCAACACGATTGAAGTTTGGCCAAGCGAAATCGATTGGCGAGTTAATTCAGGCAACGTCACTGGACACACTTCATTGGGCACAGCAATTTGGGAACTCAATAAAAGAAAAACCACGGATCACACCGGAAAGCGTTTGGCCTTTGAATCACGACGACAGAGTGCCATCCAATCCTCGTTGATAGTATTTATGAGTAATCGATTCTTGGTTTTCTAAAAGCCAATCGATCGATGGTTCGTTGTTCATGGCTTTCTTAATGGCCAACGCCATGGCTTTTCGATGAATATCGAACAAAGCTTTATGATCCAGATTGGGATCGGTTGCTGCCCCAGGATTCAGCCACACGGAACATACGATTCCCAAATCATTGGCTTTGTCTTTCGGAATGTCGCCCGCTCGAACGGCGTCAAGCACACCATTGGCAATCGCCCCCTGAACCGTGCCCATCAAGATATTTGTATAGGCCGAACTTTTCACAGTGACCTTGCTCACCATCAGTGTGACAGGGCGGACTTGGATATCTGTATCCAAAATCGCGAACACTTTGCTGTGTCCTGCTGCTTGGTTTCCCGTCAAGGTCGCAATGGCCGTCCCGACTGGTCCATCGAGTTCACCAATCACGACTTCTGGTTCGGCAGCAGTAAACGCAGGGCCCCCAGCGACAAGTGACTCACCCGTTCGCATCACAATTCGATCACTCATCAATCTCTTTCTGCTCATTTTGTTGTTGTTTGAACGAAAACGTTGGGGCAGAGTTTAATGGGTACCGCTTGAATTGACAGTGTTTTCAAACAGAGGCAAATCTCGTGTTGAACAGCAGATCGTGAAATCGTCCATCAGAGAATCTTTGGTGTCTGAAAAAAATGGCTGCTCAAGCTGGCACAGATTGGGCCCTGGTTCAAAACGAACAAGAATTGCCACCATGAGATCAGGAACAAACGTGTTTGGTGAGACACGACACGGACCGCAATTCGATATTCATCGATAAAGCTGGCTAACCAAAGTGACCAACTTCCAGCGATCAC
>CAYTUE010000065.1:7615-12884 GCA_964441085.1 uncultured Planctomycetaceae bacterium | reverse complement strand
TTCGATATTCATCGATAAAGCTGGCTAACCAAAGTGACCAACTTCCAGCGATCACTTTCACACAATCCATTATTGTGTTGATCAACAACAGCAAAAGGGTTCTTTGACAAGCCCTTCACATCGCCAATTACTCTTGTTTGATTTCAAACCACCAGTACACTCATTGAACTGAATCTTGCGTAAACGCTGTCACACGATGATTTTTAGTCTTCACCCACCTTCAAACCGACGCAAACACTCGTACTACATGATGCCTGTGCTCATGCTGTTCTTGCTGTGTCTACCAGTGTGTGGAGTTTCAGCGGGAACGATTCGCATCTTGGTGGACGAAGAACACCACAGTGAATCGGAAACACCAGAAGAACTGCAAGAGCGACGGGCGTGTGTGCGATGCACGACACGAACGTCTCAAAGCACTTCAAAACAGCTTTCCCCAAGGTTACTCAGCTCAAAAATTGCACCGTGGCGTCGTTCTGCCATTGGACATCGGCTGACGTGTGAAATGCTGGCCCCACTGCGCTGTTAGCTGCCTGTGTGCCCCTCAATTTTGCTTTCCTGTCACCTGCGAAATACTGAATCATAGCATTGATCTATTGATTCTGTGGGACCACTCGAAGGTCGGCATTCGCTGATTTTGTTGACAGCCCTCCAATCGCTCACCGACCAATACGTCTCCTCTTCTTGCGTGCGTCGTGTTTTGTCGTCACCTGAATAGAAATCACAAAAGATGTCTCAACCGAATCTCTCAGAATCAGGCTCAGACTCCTTCATTGCCAAGGACTTGACTTCTGGATTAATCGTCTTTTTGGTGGCGTTGCCACTTTGTCTCGGAATCGCACTCGCATCTGGAGCAGACCCTTTTTCTGGTTTGGTTGCGGGCATTGTGGGCGGACTTGTTGTTGGAGCAATCAGTGGTTCTTCAACCAGTGTGAGTGGCCCGGCCGCAGGACTCACCACAATCGTGGCTGCTCAAATTACCGAACTGGGCTCCTTTGAAGCATTCTTGCTCGCAGTCGCCGCCGCCGGGATCATTCAAATCATCTTTGGCATCGCCAAAGGGGGAGCCCTTTCGGCGTTTTTCCCATCCAGTGTGATTAAGGGACTTCTGGCAGCCATCGGAATTATCTTGATTCTCAAACAGATCCCTCATCTGTTTGGACACGATACAGACCCCGAAGGCGATTCTGCGTTTGTGCAACCCGATGGTGAAACCACATTTTCGGAATTGTTGACAGTGATCGCTGGCGAAATTCACTCAGGCGCCATGGTCATTGGCTTACTTTCGGTCGTTCTACTTGCTGTCTGGGATGTCATTCCAGCGCTCAAAAAGTTAATTATCCCTTCGCCGCTTGTTGTCGTGTTAATGGGCATCGCCATCAATGCTGGTTTTCGTTCACTGGGGGCACCTTGGGCAATTGAAGATACTCATCTTGTTCAAATTCCAGTCGCTGATAGCTTTTCAGACTTTACGGGATTCATACGGACCCCCGATTTCACTCAAATCTGGAACCCTGCCATCTATGTGGCCGCGATGACGATTGCCATTGTGGCGTCACTGGAAACACTGCTGAACGTCGAAGCGATCGATAAGCTGGACCCCGAAAAACGCAATTCACCTGCAAGTCGCGAACTGATTGCTCAAGGCTGCGGCAACCTAGCCTGCGGCATGGTGGGAGGACTGCCAGTCACATCAGTGATTGTTCGAGGTTCAGTGAATATCAGCACGGGAGCCAAGACCAAGCTTTCCACCATTTTTCATGGGATCCTATTGCTAGTCAGCGTCGCCCTGATTCCTCAATACATGAACATGATTCCGTTGTCGTCACTGGCCGCCATTTTACTGGTAACCGGATTTAAATTGGCCAATCCTGTTTTGTTCAAAACAATGTGGTCGCAGGGTCGGTACCAGTTTGTTCCGTTCATTATCACGATCTTAGCGATTGTCTTTTCCAACTTACTGATCGGTATTCTGATTGGCTTGGCTGTCAGCATCCTGTTTATCCTGAACAGCAACTTAAGAACTCCCGTTCGTCGAGTCGTGCATACAGACATCGAAGGAGACGTGATGCACATCGAACTGGCTAATCAAGTGAGCTTTCTTAATCGAGCCGCGATTGATCGAGTTCTTAACGAAGCGACTCAAGACACAAAACTGCTGATCGATGCGTCTGGCTCAGACTACATTGACCCAGATGTCTTAAACCTGATTCTTGACTTCAAACAGGAAGTGGCACCCGCTCGCGGCATTTCCGTAAACCTGAAGGGCTTTCGCCCCAAATATCAGTTACCAGATGAACCTCAGTTCCCAGACCACACAACTCCTGAACTCCAGGGCCAAGCATCCACCGAACAAGTCGTCGAATTTTTGAAGGCAGGAAACCTTCGGTTCGTGTCTGGAAAACGACTGAATCGAGACCTAGGCAGCCAAGTGTTTGCCACAGCCGCCGGACAGAATCCTTTGGCTGCGGTCTTAAGCTGTATTGATTCTCGAGTTCCCACAGAACTTGTACTGGATCAAGGTGTGGGTGATATTTTTAGTGTGCGAGTCGCCGGCAATATCATCGGCAGCAAATCTTTGGGCAGTTTAGAATACGCCGTAAAAGTTGCGGGAGTGAAAGTGGTTCTGATTCTGGGCCATACACGTTGTGGAGCCGTGACATCGTCCATTCAACTGATTACAGAAGGAAAAGACGCTCAGACAGAAACTGGTTGCCAGCACCTGCAATCGATTGTGGACGAAATCGCTCCCAGTGTGACTGATGTTCAGGAAAAGTCGCTGGACAACATGTCGACTGCAGAACGAGATGCTTTCGTAGATGCCACGGCAGCGAAAAACGTATTGCACACTGCGGAACTCGTGGTAAGTCGCAGCAAAGTGATTCGAGACGCTGTTGATGAAGGGCGCGCAACCGTCGTGCCCGCGATGTACGACGTCCGCACTGGAAAGATTGAATTCTTAAGCACCAGCACAGAAAGCTAGAATTTATCATCGGCGATACTGAGCAAGGATTCGTTTGCGGCCACTGAGTCATGGCAGTGGCCGCGAATGTCAGTGTCGCAAATGGCAGCATCGCGAAGTCATGGCAGCGTCGCACATAAAAACGCCCGCTGATAACATGCGTCTTATCAGCATGCGTCCTGCCAGCGGGCGATTTTTTTATGGAGCGATGTAGTTCAACAGAATCAGAATTTCTTCTTTGGTGAACTTATCCAAGAGAGCTTTGGGCATCATTGATGTCGATGATGGAATCACTTCATCAATGTTGTCCATGGCAATGACGGTTGGTTCTTTGGCTTCTGGATTGGTGAGCAACGAGATTGATTTTTTGTCTTCCGCGACCACCATGCCAGATGTGGTGCGGCCGTCCATGTCGATCACAATTTTTGTAGCGTACTGAGGAGCAATGCGATAACTTGGGTCAAGAATTTCTCGCAAAATCGCTCGACGATCACCCTTCCAGCGTTTTGCCACTTCGTCCAGTGATGGACCGACAGCTCCGCCTTGTTGTCCCACTTTGTGACAACTTAAACATGTGGCTTCTTTGAAAAGAATGGCCGCGTTTTCAGCGGCAGCCGTTGGAACTAAGTCTTCGTCTGTGAAGTCTGTGATCTTCCATTTTTTTACGAAGGCTCGAGTGTTGCCCAAAGGGTCTTTGGGAATGGTTGGGTTTCGCTGCCATTCATCAAGGTCAGGCACCACCAGCATGACTCCGTACATTCTGAGCCAATGTCTTGGAAACGTGCAAACATAAGGATACTCGCCCGGTTCACTGGGAGCCGTAAACGTCATCACAGATGTGACTCCTGCATTTACCATTTCTGTGGCATACAAAACGTCAGCCGATTTGGGAACATACAGTTTTCCATCGAGGCCCGGTTGTGTGCCAAGAGCTGCTCCTTCGGTGGCCACAGCTTCTAGCTTGCCTGGTTTTGTGATGACCAGATTGTGAGGCATCAAATCGTCGTTCACCATCACCAACTGCACAGTCCGACCTGCTTCAACGGCGAAGAACGGTTTGTTGTATCGCATTTCTTCTTCTACGGTGTGTAGCTTGACGACACGAACGCTAATTTCACGCAGACGATTCCGATACTCCTTGGTCACAGACTGCTCTAGGGTAGGAAGCAGTTGATCGGCCAGTTGCATCATGTCGATAAATTCGTTTGTCGTGCGTTTTGCTGGATCAGTTTGTTCAGCAGTCGTCACAATCTGTTTTGCCAAGATCTCAACTTTTTCAGCCGAACGTTCGGTCGCCGGAATTTTTAACATGGCCTGAACAGCCACAGGCCGCAGTTCTGGTTCTGTGAAAAGTAAAGCCAGTCGAGCAAACGCGTCGGGTTGTTGAATGACAATGGTCGCCAAAGCCTTGGCAGCCGCTTTCCTCACAGCTGGAGATTGACTCGGATCTAACAAAGACACAATGTTCGTGCGAAGAGAGTTACGTATTTGAGGAACCGAAACCAGTCGTACGGCGTTCAGCCAAGCTTGTTTTGATTCGTTCGTTTGACGACCAATTTCCCATGCCTGTTCGCTGCTGTTGGATGCAATCATGGCGGCCAGTGCGGTGGCCTTTAGGTTGTTGTTCTTTGATCCGGCAGCCGCTTTTAGGTCAGCGATTCTTTGTGAAAGCACGTCGGCTGGCTGTTTCAGTAGCATGGAAGATAAGCGACCAGCTAACTGCTTTTGTTCTCGAGAAACCGAATCAAGTCCGCTCATCGCCTTCAGAAGTTCTGTCACTTTGTCGGTTTGATTAAGCGTAACAATGCCATTGAGTGCAGCTTCTTTGTCTCGTCGAGACAGGCCCGGACGAACCAAGATGGCTTCGAAGACAGGCAGATATTTGACGTCGTCCGTCGCCGTTTCTACCAGTAGTAATTGAGCGTTATCGAGTCGCTTCAACTGGTAATCAACAATGCGTCGATTTTTGTCGAGCAAGACTTTGGGACGTTTCACGGGCATGTCGTCGCCATGGTGCTGATGACCTTCTTGAGCGAAGGCGGAATAGGCAACCATGAAAAGGGCACACAGGCCAGTCAGGATAAGGCGTGAAGTCATGGGAAGATCAAATGTTATGGGGAGCGCGAAGCAATCAGCGGAAAACAACAACGATGTTATGCATCGTTGCATCCATCTTTCAAGGGCGAGTCACTGAAGTGACCATGACAAAGTGACATGACAAAACGACCGCCCGAGACTGATCGGGCGAGAACGGCCGGGCGAGAACGGCCGGGCGGCCAGAATTGTCCTTGGGTGTTCTGTCGTCAGTCT
>CAYTUE010000065.1:0-7515 GCA_964441085.1 uncultured Planctomycetaceae bacterium | reverse complement strand
CGGGCGAGAACGGCCGGGCGGCCAGAATTGTCCTTGGGTGTTCTGTCGTCAGTCTACAGACTTTCCAAGTGTCTCATTGTTTCGTCCAGAGTGAACTGAATGTAATCATCCATGTCATGATTCAGCACATCAAGCACCACTTCGATGCCTTCGTCTGCTGAAAAGAAGCTACAGGCTCGAACGGCTTCTAAACGAACTCGACCATGTTTGTCTTCGATTCGTTCGTGAATCAGTTTCAGAGCATTGGGCAGCTTATGTTTCATATCACAGACAACTCGAGTTGCCGCAGTTCGACAGTTTGCGTCGTCGGCTTTCAAGATAATCGTCAGCAGATCTTGATCCACTTGGTTATGGCTTTGCAGAACCCAGTTGGCTTCTAGGACATGATGAGCATAGTTGTCATCTGATTTGTCCAGTGCTTTGGCCCATGCTTTCACAGCAGGCACCACTTCTTCTGATGGCCGTTGAGCAAGTTCACGGCGAGCACGATAGCGGGCTCGGTCTTCGTATTCTGTCAGTGACTGACAAACGTCAGCAACAGGTGCGTCAGCGATTACCGGAGCTTTCACAAGTGGGCGATCTTTACAGATCACTCGCCAGATTCGGCCGTGCTGATGATCTCGATTCGGTTCACGAAGATTGTGCTGCAAGTGACCAATCAAAGCGTTGTGCCAGTCGCAGATGTACAAAGTTCCATCTGGAGCAAACTGAATGTCGATCGGTCGAAAGTTGCCATCTTTGCAAAAGACGAGGCGAGGTTTTTCAGTTCCTTTGAACCCGCTGGCATCATCTGCCATTTTGTGCTGCAAAATGGAGCGTTCACCGATCACGTTGCAGAGCAAAAAGTCGCCCTGATCTTCTGGCTTAAAGTGGCGGCTGGAAACAATTTCGTTTCCGGCTGACGGGCGAGTTCGCTTTTTGATGAAGGTGTTGTACACCAAGCGTCCTCGTTTGGCCGGATCTTTAAAGTTGTTGACCGAATCGTTGAAAGCTCCTCCTGTGTGTTTGGCGGGGTATTCAATTTTGCCACTGATCGGCGTGGCCCAAAAGTTGTAGCCTGGTGACGCATCAGAAATGAATCCTTGGCCCCAACGATCAAACACATGCCCCCAAGGATTTGCAAAAGCCAGCGAAACATGAGTTCCGAATTCTTCGGTGCGAGGATTGTATTTCCAAACGCCCGCTTCGTGCATGCGAGTCAAGCCATAGGGGCTTTCCACCTGCGAATACTTAAACGTGCCTTCATTAAAGTGCAGCCTTCCACCGGGTGACCATTCAAAGGCGCTGATTCCATGATGAGAATCCGCTGAACCAAAGCCAACCAGCTTACGCACACGAACGTCTGCGACGCCGTCTCCATCGGTATCTTGCAGAAACAAAACGTCTGGTTGCTGAGCCACATAGACTCCATTGTTGCCGATTTCAAATCCGGTGGGTTGGTGCAATCCATCCGCAAAGACAGTGCACTTGTCGGCCTTGCCATCTGCGTTTTTATCTTCCAGAATCAAAACCTTGTCTTCAAGTTTCGACTTGGGTTGCCAGTGAGGATACGACGGCATCGTGGTGACCCACAGACGGCCTTTGTTGTCGAAGTTGAGGGAGACAGGATTGGCAAGTTCAGGGAACTCTTCTTCGGAAGCCACCAATTGAATTTCATAGCCATCTGCTAGCTCAAACAGCTTTTGTTGTTCGGCGGCAGGTAGGTATTCGAGACTGCCAAGTTTACCGTTCTTTCGGTTTTTGTCGTTGGCTCCCCCGACATTGGTGACCACTTCATAGAACGGGAGAGTATTGCTGTCGTCACATTTTTCGGCGACGGTTTGCCCTTGAACCACTGCCCAAATTCGTTGGTCACGATTGGTGGTCATCTGGTCTAAAATCTGCCGCTCACGTTCCATCACTTGACGATTGTTGTACTGGCCATCGCCCGTTTTTCCGGCGAGTCCTCGTTTGCCATAGATGGAATATCCATTGACTGCTCGATAGCGATGCCACCAGTGGAAGTTCTTATCATCGATTTCTGCCATCATCGCCGCAGATGGTGCTTCAGCCGGAACATCTAGCCCCATGGCCTTGATAAACAGCGGAGCCAATGCTTTGTAGCCATCGGCGTTAAGATGAGCACCATTGAACGTCAGTTGCTTGTCTGATGCTTCAAACAGCTTCTGCGTGGGCGTGTACAGGTCGACAAAAGGAACCTTCGTTTCTTCAGCGACCGCTTTTAACGCTGCCGTGTATTTGGCTAAGTTGGCATTCTGCTGTTTGCCGTCTGTGACGTTGGGATTGCCAATGTCTTCAAAGGCAATGGGGGAAACCAAGATCACTCGAGCAGTCCCTTTGCCGCTCAAGTTCTTTTCTTGAGTTTCTTTGACCAGCCGTTCCATGTCCTGAGCAAACTTGCTGAGTCCATCATCGCCAGCAAAGGATTCATTGAAGCCGAAAAAGTACATCACAACATCTGCTTTGCTGTGAGTCAGATGGCTATCAGGGTCTCCGAAGTCGAGTGAACGAATGCGCTTGTAAGGTTCATCACCGGGAAAGCACAGATTGCGAACTGTCAGATCTTTGCCTTTTGTTGCTTGATGCAACATGGCTTCCCACATGTTTTGATGCTGCAACCTTTCTCCCAGTTCGCCGCCCACAAGGCAAATGTGATCGCCCTTGTTGATCTGCAATGCAACGGTTTCTGCTGTCAATACGGGAGACCCAAGCAGCAGCAGGCTTAAAAACATCAGCTGTCGACACAACATGAAACAACTTTCAAACGCAGGGAAGGTTGAGGTGAGAAGCAGGAAAGGCAAATGTGCAGTTTACTGAGACTTAAACACGCTAAATGATAAACCACCTGTCGTCGAGTGTTTCCGTAAAGCAACTGAAATTTTCTTATTGTCCACTGCAATCGACTGACTGAGCAAATCAGCCTAATCGTACGTCATTGTGGTCCTCAAACAGGTGAGCAGCAATGAACATTTCAGCTAAGGCGTACCGAACAATTTACCCAAGGGATGGAATGTAGGTCAAAAGTTCCTGCAGTGTGTCAGAGATGTTTTGAGCAAGCGGGTTGTTCTGAGATCGACCGACAATGTACAGAACGAACCCGCCATAAATGACGAGAAGCAAAACGGCTTTGTTGCGTTTCATTTCGACGTATTGATTTCCGTTCGCATCAATGCCTCGACGACCAATAAAGTACACGAAGAAACCCACAATCGTAAGCACCAGCAATAGCAAACGCAGTTCGCCACTTTGCTGAACAACTTCTTCTGACATCTGAATGGGGCCATTGATCAGTGTGTACAAAAACAGTGGGAAGCCCAAAGCGAAACAGATATCAAAAATATTGCTGCCCAGCGCATTGGCCACTGCATCGTCGTAGTCTCCGTCTCGAGCATCCCGAATCGACATGACTGTGTCTGGCACGCTTGTGGCCATGGACGCAAAAATAACAGCGACAAACATGGCTGGCATCCCAAGCCCTGTGTATTCCTGACCGAACAAGGTATAGGATGGGTGTTCCAGATTTGCGGGGCCTGTTCCCAGCCATTCACATGCCTTTACCAAAACCCAACAAGATACGGCAATCAAAGCGGCTGACGTGAAGAGCAGGGGCCATCCATTCCATGTTTCATTGCGAATCTGTTGGCGTTGTTTGTGCCCCACAAACATGGATTCCAAGTTCAGCAATGGACCGCCAGATAGCCAATAGAAGACAGCAGCAAACGGACCGCCGTGCATCGCTTCATCTCCTGATCGCTCGTCGTCATCTGAATCACGACGAGCGATGGAAGCAGCCTTCATCGACAACAGCATGTAAGCCAAGTAGGTAGCGTACAGCGCCATTAAAATGGCTCCTTGCCACCAATAGAGCTGTTGTCCATTGATCAGAACAATCAGGATCAGTTCGCACAGAATCAACGAAATGCCGTCTCGCAGAATGACCTTTGTGGACACATTGACAGAAGTCACTTTGACGCCCATGACCACTGCCCCAACGACGGTCAAAATGCACATCGCGGGAATAATCATCCCGTTAAATAAAGCGCTGCCCGCGGTTGTGCCAATGCCCACAGCAAAACCATCTTGATCAGCAAGCACAAACAACGCAATTAAAGTTGTAAAGAGTTCTGGGATCGAACTGGAGATCGCATTGATGGTTCCTCCCCGGACACCTTCAGACAGGTTACGTCCAATGTATTCCGAAGCGACTTCGAAGCCGTCGCACGCACGCCAAATGATCAGGCATGCAAGGAAAATGAAAACAAAAGGAATGACAATTCCCACGACAACGTCCTACCCGAAAAGCTGAAACTGGAACTCACGAATTGTGGCATGACGTAATCGTCAGAGCAATTGCCCGTTCTGTTTCGTGGGAGATGAGAATTTTCAGCAGCCGACCAGAAAACAGATGATTTCATGATGCGGGCGATCAGCCGACTTGTTTGACTGTTTAACTTAACTACTTGAAATAAAAAGACTTCATTTCAGGTGAAATCCTTACGAATCATTGCAAAAGGTGCTTGCTCAAATGATGCGTCGTGAGCCACCGCGTCAAATTTTTAGTAGTTAAACAGTTCGTTGTGAGAAAACGATTTTTGAGTCGCCGCTTCCAAGGCAGCAATGACTTTGGATTTTGTGTTGTCTGTCAGACGTCGCCCTTTGATGGCTCGCTGAACCATTTTATGGGTCAGTTGCTGCGGTGACGCGACAACAAGATCATTCGGTTTCAGTTGCAATGATTCCATCACGTCTGCAATGGGTTGACGTCCCAGATTTCGTTCGATTTCCATAATGTGTTGATGTTGAACTTCTGTGACAAAGACTGATGATTTCGTGAGTGACAATTGTCAACGTCGTCAATGAACGGGCGAAGTGGCTCCGAAATCGTTGCCTTAAGTTCTGCATCCCAAAAAAAGAGGATGGAAGGCGAAACGGTAAGCGATTGCGTTTACTTTGTGACTTCTAGCCCGCTTGCTGTCAAATGATACACGGCAAAAGTCGCCAACCAATGTTCTCCTTCGTAGTGTCCGCTTGTCACGTACTTCGAACCCGCAACTGCGTGCTTTAACGTGCTGGTTTCCAGAAGAGTGCGGCGAATATCGTTGGCGGGGAGATGATGAGCAATGCCAGTCATCGTCCATGCTCGAGAAAGATCGAGTCCTGCTAAATGCACCAGATGACCATCTGTCACATCGGTGACTTCGACTGGAATCATCATTGAGCCCATGCGATCGGTTCGCAGTTGAGGCAAAAACTTGTCCAACCAGTTTGAAAAGTCTTCTGGCGATAAGACTCGTCGCATCAAGTCGGCTTCGTTGAAGCCCGAAGAAAAGAAATCATGCCCTGATGGTTCGTAGTGAGCCGGATAGTTGACGTCTGCTTGATAGAACGCCTTTGCTTTTTTCAGCACAAGTTCTTCCAACTTCGTATTGCCCACTGTGCGAGCGTAATCCAGTTCCATGCCCAAAGCAAAACCGGTGTCAGTGTGAGTCCCCACTCGAATGGGAAATGATAAAGCGGGCAGATATTTAAAGGCTCGCTCAAGAATGATGTCTTCCATCGGGCGGATATTCTTCCGCCAAATTTGAGCATCAGCGTCATCCCAAGTGTGTAGTTCTCGGGCAAGTTGTAGCAGCCATGCCCAGCCATACATCCGTTCGAAGCTCTTATTTGTGTCGTTGCGAAAATGGACAGCTTCGGCCTCCATCTTTTCAGCTGTTAACTGGTCATTCAGCGTCTGCCGAATTTTGTCTGCTCGAGCATTGTCGGGGTACAGTCTTAACAGCCTGACCAACATCCAGTGACCATGGACGGATGAATGCCAGTCGAAGTTGCCATAGAACGCCGGGTGCATTTGCTGAGGCGATAGGACGTCATCTTTTGAAGCCATCACGTTTGAAGGCTTGTTGGGAAATTCTCGAGTCAGCCCAGCCAACGCCAAGTCGGCGAATGCCACCACCTGATCTTCTGTCAGTGGGACTGTTTTTGATCCTTCATCTGCCATAGCGATTCCACAAGCAAACAAGATTCCAAACAGAGAAAAAATTCGCGACATGATTTCGAAAGCCTGTCAGGGAAAGAAATGACGTTTGACCGTCCTTCTACAGTGGCTGGCCGTTGAGTTCAAGTTGCGAATCTGATGGAAGCCAAAAGGCGAGCTGGCAGCAGTGTTTTTCAAGCATTTCCGTTGTTCGCCAAATATTCCCATATCGATGATGTGTGGCGGGCCTACCTGAGTGGAAATCGACTTGTTACGCTGCTGCGGTTTGGGGTGAGACAATCGAATAGCGGACAATCGAATGCCAGATATTTTCGCCCAATGATTCCCCTGATTTTCGCATTACTTACTTCACTGCGTCGAAGACAATGTCACGAGTGATTCTGTTTAATAAACCGTTCGGTGTGTTGTCTCAATTCACAGATGCGGGCACCAAAGATTCTGTGCGCAAAACACTGTCTGAATTTATCGACGTGCCTCGAGTTTATGCGGCGGGTCGGTTGGATAAAGATAGCGAAGGGTTGCTGGTTCTGACGGACGACGGTCGATTACAGCACCGCATCAGTGACCCCAAACATAAGCAAAAGAAAACGTATTGGGTACAAGTGGAAGGCATTCCCACGGCTGCTGCCATGCAGCAACTGCGAACAGGCGTTCAGTTAAAAGACGGCCCAACGTTACCTGCAAAGGTCAAGTTGATGGATGAACCCGCTGTCCTTTGGCCTCGCGATCCTCCCGTCCGATTTCGCAAGACAGTTCCAGACAGCTGGATGCAGATTACAATTTCAGAAGGTCGCAATCGTCAAGTCAGAAGAATGACGGCCGCTATTGGTTTTCCGACATTGCGCTTAATCCGATACCAAGTCGGCAAGTGGACAATCGATGGAATCGACTCGGGCAAGTGGATCGACGCAGAAGTGTGATTGCGTTTGTGGCTATTAACCACCACGAATCGACAGCAACTCACGTCTTCCCAGACCGTTCAGAGTGAACAAGTATCAAATTTTTTTCTCTGGACAAAGCAAATCTGAAAAACGTGTGTTGACAGCGTATTATGCCTCCGATAACGTCCTGAGGACGTTATCGGAGGCATAAGACACCCTTAGCAAGCTTTCTCTGGATATATTTTGGCACGTACCTCGCTATCCCATAGGATCTTGACTCGGTTAGCCGGGATCAGTCGAACCATTGTTGCCGACTGGCGTCTTCATATTGAATGCGTTGCTGACGCTGTCGAACTGAATGCGCCAATTCCAGAGCCAACGCGAGTTACCCAGCTCGCCAATCGGATGCTGAAAAATGGCGAGTTAAAATCATATCCGGGTATTCGTGGCGTCTATCGAGTCGTGGTGCCGTATGCAGCGTGTATTCCATTCGCAGATGAAGTTGTGATTCAAGAAGCCCATCCCAAAGCTGTGTTATCCCACTTTAGCGCGATGGCGGCACACGGACTGACTTTTGATGTGCCGCGGGAAATGCGATTCACAATTTTGGAAGGGGGCGAGAGGGTCCCCCCTGGT
>CAYTUE010000064.1:12147-23788 GCA_964441085.1 uncultured Planctomycetaceae bacterium | reverse complement strand
CTTTTACGACTTTCCGCTATCCATCCCTTGGACAGTGGACACCGAATCAGCAGGCATTTCCTTCACTTGCTGGTTCGAATTGCCGTAAGTTTGGCAGATTCCGCCACCTTCGACAATGGGAAGTCTGCGTTTGCCGGAATAGAATAGGGGCTTTCCACTTTGTTTGCTGGATTTCTGCAAGCGTTGAACGTTTACAAAGGTGCGTCAAGCATCTCTTAAGGGTGTTTTTCTTCTGTGTTACGGGAAAGGTGATCTCAGCAGCCACCCGTTTGCTGAGCCACTCATCAAAGTTCGTTGCGTTGAGATTTGGCATGCCACCGAAGGGATTTGCGAATTGGTCGTTGCGACGACTTGCTGAATACGATCAGAAAAGGATTCACCGCAGCATCAAAAAAGCTAAGACGGGCTGGCTTGATACTCAGGACATCCAAAGATCCAGACGATTGTAAGTCGCTGAAAATGTTGACAATTCAGAGAAACGTCAGATGAAAATTTAGAACAATTGGTCGGCGTCAAGCCTGCTGCTGCTGACAGCCTGTCTTGAATGCGATGCCGTTGTCGTTACTGTTTGCAGCATGAACGATCCAACATCACAGGAATGTCAGCCTGAACACGAATTGGATTCAGCTGCACTTCATTTGCCTTTGAAGATCATGCTGAATGACGACCACATCGTCGTTGCTGTAAAGCCTGCGGGCATGTCCGTTCATCGCAATGCGGACGATCGAATTTCCGATTGCTATCTCCTGCAGCGATTGCGAGACCAAACGGGAGACTGGATCTTTCCGATTCACCGATTGGATCGAGCCACTTCTGGGTTGGTGGTGTTTGCCAAGTCTCCTGAAATTGCAGCCGCTGTGTCCGCTCAATTTGCAGCTCGGCAAGTTCTCAAGCAATACGTGGCCTTGGTACGTGGACACACCAAGCTGACAGATTCCATGCCGTATCCGCTGATTTCCATGCGAGGACGTCGTAAGCCCAATGGTCATCCTGCTCGACAACCTCAAGAAGCACTCACAGAATTTGAAACCGTAAAAAGCTGGACTCTACCGTACCCGAGTGGGCCGTACGAAACATCACGCTGCAGTCTTGTACACGTCTTCCCGAAAACGGGTCGCTGGCATCAGATTCGGCGGCATTTCAACTATCATTCCTATCCAGTGATTGGAGATTCCAGTCATGGTGATACTCGAGTGAACCGGATTTTTCACGACCGCTTAGGAATTCAGCGATTGATGCTGATGGCATCGTTCTTGAAGTTCGTTCACCCGATTACAAACCAGCCCATTCACCTTGAATGTGAGCTGGACTCGGATTTTCAGGAAGCCATCACCCAGATCAATGCCAACGCAATTTCTTAGGATGCTGGCTCGCTATGAGTCATCGACTGGGCAAAGCCGCTCTTGCAGAGGCTTCATGGCAGGTGCCAGCCCTTCTTTAAAAAACCGTGGAGGGATTCGCCAGAGTTTCGTTGTGAGACAGAACAAAAAACTTCTGGCGAAATCCAATGCGGCTGGAAGAACACACTTCAGCCGACGAAACGCACTGATGTGAAACTCGCTGGACTATCCTCGAAACATGGCTGCTCGAGCCTTCTGCATTTCATAAGTGAATTGCATGATGTCATAGGCATTCAGTTCGCACAGTAGTCGAGTGACTTTTGCGTGAGTCTGATCATCCAAAATGGATTCCACTTCAGTCATCACTTCAGTCAGGCGAGCTTCTTGATCGCTGATTTCTTTGTCGCTGATCACGCCATCTTCGAAGGCTCGAACAAAGCTTTCTAGCTGCTTCGCGTACTCATCAATCAAAGGCTCATTGGTTTCCGGATCAATCCAGCTTTTACGAGTCATCGTATCAGTCTTTCTTCAAAGTGTTGAAGCAGACCCGGAAGCCTGCAAAGTCAGTTGGTTGGTTTCATTTGATGTCGTTTTAACAGACGACATTGTGCTTTTTTCGTTACAGTTGTTCAACGATATTTCGCATGCGAGTCAGTTGTTGCTGTAACGCCGAACGGCCTTCTTCCTGCGCTAGACTCGTCTTCCATTCTTCGGTGAGGAAGTCTGTCTGAGTACATTCAAGCACAGCAGCCACTTCCTGCATGTCTTTTTCCAGTCCCTGAGCCGAAGGAATAAACTGCGTTAACGCTTCAGAAAGATCTTGCTGTGTCACTTCTGTCCGCTGATTTAACAATGCGATTCGTCGAGCCGTCAAGACAACGCTTTCAATGTCGGCTCCACTGAGGCTGGTATGTTGGTCAGTCAGTTTGAGTTCATCAGATTGAATGACGACGTCATTTTTTCGCCCCATCACTTCAAACATCTTCCGAACTTCCTGTTCGGAATCTGGATAGAACAATGGAATGTGTACTTCGGCTCGACCTTGACGCTTCAAGTCAATCGGTAACAAATCAGGACGGCTGGTTAATAGCATCCAGATAATCTTACCTCGGTATCGAGTGTCTCCCATTTGAGTCGCAATCATCGAAAAGATCCGACCGCTGGTTCCTGAATCACCGCTTGAATTCCGATCACCCAACGCCGCATCGGCTTCATCAATGATGACAATCACAGGGCCAAGACTACGCAACACGGTAAGCACCCGTTGAAGATTGGCTTCGGTTTCTCCTACGTATTTGCTGCGAAAGTTTTTGAGTGTCACACAGGGAATTCCAATTGCCCCGGCATAGCACGTTGCCAAAAATGTCTTTCCTGTTCCGACCGGCCCGCAGACCAAGTACCCCATCGGAGCGGCATCTAAATTCCCTTGGCGAATCAGTTGAGCGTCTTGTTGAAGTCGGTCACAGGCAGCTTCATGTCCGACAACTAAGTCCAGATTGAAATTTGGTTCCACGAATTCCAAGAACCCACCACATTGACGTTCGATGGCCGCTTTCTTTAGCTTTCGAAATCGTTGAGGGGACACTTGGCCTGCATCTGCAGACTGTGATAACAGTTGGTCTAAACTTAACAGGCTTAACCCATTCGAATTGCTGACCAGCTGTGACTTCGACAACGATGCTGCTGATGGTTTCTCTGGAAATGCGGTTCCCTTAACATCAACAAATTGTTGGCGAGCAGCCTGGTCAGGCATCGGCACGGCAATGGGTGTGATGTAAGGGCTACCGACAAGCCGGTCATTGACTTCCGAAAGGTTTTCGCAGATCAAGCAGAACGCAATGTTGGTGCGGCGGATGTATGGGTTGCGAGCCCAGTCGAGGAACCGCACAATTCGAGACGCAATGGATCCCGAAATTTGAACGGCTTCTCCGGGAGGCACAAGATACTGACCGTAGTCGAAGACGATGGCCATGCTGTTGCGTTGATCTGGATCCTCCTCAACTAAGGCCCGATCAATGATTCGATCCAATGTCAGCAAGATGTCGTCTGGCTTGCGAGTCCATGAACGAAAATCGCCAAGCATGCCAGTTAAGGATTGCATCATTTCGCGATGACGTTCAGCGTTGGTTCCTGCTAATGCTTCTAACCCACGACTCAGATTATGACGCAGAACAAAGTCCCAGCGGCCAAACAGGTATTCGCCTAAGAAGTCGGATAACCCGAGAAACTTTGTTCCGTCAGAAGTTTCGCATGGAACAAAGTCGTGAACATTTCCATGCAGAATGAAGAAGCAGGAATTTCCCGAGAAAAATGATTCCGCAATCTGGCGACCCCATTCGGGATACCATGATGGAAGATTCAAATTCGGACTCGGAAAATCTGATCCCATTAAATGCGTTCTCTTTTGAATAGATTGAACCGAAATACACTGTCGTTGAAAGCCGTCAAGCCATCACCGCACGAGCGGCCAGCAACAGGTTCTGATGAGCTTCAACGTTACGGCGAACGACTTGACGTGATTGGGCTAAGGTGCTGTTGCCTCTCGCTAGAAAATGCCAGAATTCAGGCGAAGTCATTCTTGAGCCTGAATTCTAGCACTGTGGAGCAGCGAACCGTGACTAGAGCCGAACCGTGACTAGGGCCACCCTAGTTCGTTTCTGTTTGAGCAGATCCCAAGTTCTTTGCTGATTCGGTCACTCCAGCTGTTGATGGAGTCACCAAACCCAAATCCATTTCGAATTCTTTGAGAGCGCTTTCTGCAAGCACATTTTCTGCGGCTGCTTCCTGTTGAATTTCAGCAAGCCCTTCTGATGAAAGGTCGGCAGCAACTCGAGCCTTCGCACGATTTGTATCGATTTCATCCTGCAAGATGGATTCAATCTGTCCAAGATCTGTGGTCACATCAAAGTTAAACGTGGTGGCCAGTTCTGAAAGTTCAGCTTCCGCACGACTCATCTTGATTTCCGCATCGTACTGCTTAATCTTGTCTTTGATTTCAGAGACCTTCGATGTTGCGTGCTTGATCTTCGCGACGTTGTTGTCGTAAGCCTGTTCATGCATTTCGAGTTGGCTGACATTTTCAGCCATTTCCTCTTTGGCTTTTTTTAGCTCCAAAGCAAACTGAGAAGCGGTTGCTCGATCACCAGCCTGCAAGTACGCCTTCACTCGACTTTCCAATTGATTCACATGCTTTTTGTCTTTGTCGACTTGTCGAGAGACTCGTTCAACCAAAGCGCGGTACTGAGCCAGACCTTCTTTGCCGGATTTGAGTTGTTCAACGGCTTGATCGTATTCGTACTGCATCTGGGCAATTGGATCAGCAGACCAAAAGTAGTTGGCCACCTTATTTAATTGAGCCCGAAACGAACGCCAAAGCTTGCCAATGATCATTGTTGCCACCCTTGTCACGGTATGAAGCGAATTGACTAGTAAAATGTATCTTCAGCAAAATGGAATTCGTTGCCACAGTTGGGGGCGGAAACGTTTCAGATTGCCATTAGCAAAATGGTAGCCATTCAATTTGAAATCTCCAATTCAACCACAAAGAAGAATTGACCATTCTGGGCATTCCGGGTTGCCATGGTGTTAAGTCAGCGATTCTCGCCCCTTTTAACAGGCTCAGTCGTCGATATTAGCCATCGATATCAGGCGGTTGAGAGGCATTGCGACACCATTGGAGGTGGTGGTCGGCGGGCGATGAGTGACGGGAGGCGAGAAACAGCTCTGCCTCCAGCCGGTACGATTTTCGCCTGTTGGGTCTTAGTCAGACTCCAAACCGACAATATTCCAAAGCTGTTCCGGTTTCGAAATTTGAAATGTGGGCTCTGATTGCTTCAAAGCTTTTGCTGAATTCAGTCCCCATTCCACAGCGGCGATGTCTAAGGGGATCGCTCGACAGGCTTCCACATCTCGAACTTCGTCTCCGACATACAACACATGTTCCGCCGACTCTCCAACCGTCTTCAATGCCTTGCTGATCCGTCGTTGCTTTCCGTGAACTCGAGACGTCCCAATCACGAAGTCGAAGAGTTCGTCTAGCTGATGAGTCTGTAAACACTGTTGAATGTTTGCCGTGCTATTGGAGCTAATCACAGCATGCCGAACACCTTGACGGTGCAGCCCTTTCAGTAAGTCCGTTATGCCATCATGAATTTGCACGGAATCAAGTCGCCGTCGAAACTCTTTTAAGAACGCAGCGAACAGGAAGGGCACACGACGAACGGGAATCTGAAATTGACTTAAAAATTGAGTCAAACTGAGATCTCGAACTTCGTCAGGATGGGTGATCGCAGGCAATTGATGAGCTGCCTGAAGACTGCAGTACACTTCAAGGGCGATTTCCAGTGAATCGACAAGCGTTCCGTCGAAGTCCCAAATCAGCAAGCGGTAATTCATACAACTCAGTCTACAGGTTGATGCTTCGCATAGACTTGCCGAATTGCGTCAACGTCCTTGGAAATTTGCTGAACCAGTTCATCTCCATTTTCGAACCGGCTGAGTCCTCGAATTCGTTGTAGCAGCCCGACTGATAAGTTTTGACCATAAAGGCCGCCTGCAAAGTCCAACACATGGCATTCCACTTTGCGCTGGCCATCATCGAATGTTGGATTCGGACCGATGTTGACCGCTATGGCAAACGGAATCGAATCGATTTGTGCTACGCCTGCGTACACGCCATCTGCAGGCAACTGCACGGCAACATCAGCCAAATTCGCGGTGGGAAAACCAAGCTCACGACCTCGCGCGGCACCGGCAACCACAGTTCCGCAAATACTGTAAGGTCGCCCCAGCAAAGTTTGCGCCTGACACACATCACCGTCTGCGATGAATTGACGGATTCGAGTTGAAGACACAAGGCTTGCTTTTGCTTCGACACTTTCAATCACGCGTAAGCTGATCTTGGCGTTTTGGCAAAGCTGTTTCAGCAGGCTGACATCGCCTTCCCGATTTTTACCGAACCGGAAGTCTGGCCCTTCTACCATTCCGACAGCATTCAGTTGCTGAATGATGACATCATTGAAGAATTGGTAAGCCGACATTTCCAGCAGATCAGACGTCGCTGGAAGAATCACGACATGATCTGCGCCGTGGCTTTTTAACAGCCGAATTCTTTCAGGGATCGTTGTCAGCCGAGGAATTTTTGTTCCGGGCTTTAGAACGGTGACCGGGTGAGGATCAAACGTAAGCACCACGGATGGGGCGTTTAAGCGTGCTGCGTCGTTACCAATTTGTTGCAGCATTTGTTGGTGGCCTAAATGCACACCATCAAAATTGCCAATGGCAACGACGCTTCGAGTTGCTTCTTCTGGGATCTGCAGTTCAAGCTGATTCATAACAGTGATTGAGCTGAACGTGCGTTGGAAAAGCTCCGCGAGAACAACGCGAGTGTTTGCAACGTCTTAAGAATCGTCTGACTTCAAACCATCCATTCCGGGGATAGCAGACACAACAGACTGGAACATTTCGTCGCCCAGTTTTTCTTTCATAAAGCCCATGAGCATGGATACAAAATCACCGATTTTGTCTAAGCCAAGGCCACTGCCTGCCAAGGCAACCGCCATACCCGTCATGCCACTTTTTTTACCGCCACCCAGTAGCCCACCAGCCATTGATGTTAAAGATCCTAAAAGACCTCCGCCACCAGCAGCCGGTGTTGCCTCGTCTGTCGAACTCTCTGATAGCAAAGCGTCTGCGCCAGGCAGCTTTTCCAAGACCGACTGAAATGTGGATTCGTCTACGTTGCCTTGGATCATTCCGAGAATTCCAGCGGTGGCTGACTTTCCTTCGGTTTCACCAATGCCCAACTTTTCCGTCACCATGGAGATGAATTCATCCATTTGTCTTTGACCTTAAAACTTGAACACTGAAGGCGAGGTCGGTTGGCTGTAGGCAGGTTACCTCACTGAAACTGACCTCGCTGAGACTCATTTCACTTATACAAGATCACGCAATCTTTTATTGCGCCAAAGATGGCCCAGGAAAAATCATCAGATGATTCACGCTTACTCGATTGATTCCAGCACGGTATCAATGAGGCCATAATCCTTGGCTTCTTCAGCTGTCATGAAGTTATCACGATCAGTGTCCTGTTCGATCTTTTCCAGTGTATGACCAGCGTGGTGCAGCAGGATTTCGTTCATCCGTTTTTTAATACGAAGCACTTCTTTGTAGTGAATTTCCAGCTCTGTTGCTGTGCCTTCATAACCAGCCAAAGGCTGATGAATCATGATTCGAGCATTTGGCAACGCATGCCGTTTTCCGGCAGCACCGGCTGTGAGCAGAACGGCACCCATGCTGGCCGCTTGGCCAATGCAATAGGTTGCGACATCGCAGCTGATATATTGCATGGTGTCGTAAATGGCCATGCCGGCTGTGATCGATCCGCCGGGTGAATTCACATAGAAGTGAATGTCTGCTTTCGGATCATCGAACTGCAGAAACAAAAGCTGGGCAACAATGCTGTTGGCAACATCATCATTGACGCCGCTACCGAGAATAATAATTCGGTCTTTCAGCAGGCGACTGTAAATGTCCATCGCTCGCTCATCGCGACCGTTTTTTTCGACAACGTATGGGACAAGAGCTGTCATGAGATTGGAGTCCGTTCGAGGATGCGGAATCAAGCCGACTTGGCGGCTGAAAGGCGAATGTCGATGCGCGAAAGGCGTTCGAGACTATTTCTTGACTTCTGGTTTGCGATCAAGGATCTCATCAACCAAGCCGTACGTTTTTGATTCGTCAGCCGTCATGTAGTAGTCGCGCTGAGTATCGTCGGCAATCGTGTCGACTTCTTGACCGGTATGCCCAGCCAGAAGTTCGTTCAGCAACTGGCGAGTTTCCAGAATGTCTTTGGCCTGAATTTCAATATCAGACACTTGACCGCCAACCTGTCCGTGTGGCTGGTGAATCATCATCTTGGAATGTTTGAGGGCGAACCGTTTTCCAGCAGTTCCTCCTGCAACCAAGATCGCTCCACCGCTGGCAGCAAGGCCCACGCAGTAGGTGGCGACATCACATTCAATGAACTGCATAATGTCGTAGATCGCCAATGTTGCGGTGACTGAACCGCCAGGCGAATTGATGTACAGATGAATGTCCTGATGTCGGTTTTCCGACTGCAGGAATAACATCTTCATCACGATTGCATTGGCGCTTCCATCGTGGATCGGACCATCAAGAAAGATGATTCGATTGTCCAGCAAAAGATCGCCGACAGTCATCTGCCGCTGAGCAGAATATTCTCGAGCGGCCTTTGGCGAATAGTCGGTGCGTAGTTCCGTCATTCTGAAGTCCTGATTCGTCCGTGCTGTTTGCTAAACTGTTTAGCCCGGCTTACTTTGGTTACTTCAAGCAGCCGGATTTCTCTTGTCGTAGATTCGACGACGAGATCCTAGGGCAGCCAATTCATTTTGGCGAGCCTGCTTTGGCCTGTGAATGCGGAATTCGACATCACAAACCAAAAAAGTTACTGCTGCGGCAGTTTAGGCTCCTGTTTCACGACTATTCTTTGTCGTCGTCGCCTTCAGAACCTTCTGTGTCATCCACAAGACTTGAAGTCATGTTGCCGCAAATTGCAAATGTGGCAGCTGTGACTTGGTTTTCAGCGATTGGTTCGCGTTCAACATCTTCGAACTTGGCATTGTCGAGAATGAAGTCGACAGCCTTTCGTTCGCGGAGCTGAGCTTCCAAGTTGTCGATCATGCCATTTTTCACCAAGCGAGCTCGAACTTTTCGAGGGGAATCGCCGGTTTGCAAGGCCATCATCAAGATTTCTTGTTCGACATCTTGAGCACCACATTCGATGTCTTCTTGAGTCGCAATGCGGTCAAGAACAAAGTGTTCTTTCAACGCCTGACGTGTTGATTCGATGGCGTTTTGGCGGACTTCGTTTTCGCGAGCTGCAATTTGCTCTCGAGTGAAGCCGGCTTGAGCCATTTCAAGCATTTCACGTCGAAGTGCGTTGTCTGTTTGTTGTTCAACCAATGATTCTGGCAAATCCCAGTCAGCCGCTTCGGCTAATTTGCCAAGGGCCTGCTCACGGATTGATTGGCGTTGCTGATATTCCACTTGGCGAGTCAGTGATGATGTCAGGTATTCCGTCAAATCATCTTCTGTTTCACACTGAAAACGATCCAAGAACTCTTTGTTAAGTTCTGGTGTTTTGTGTTCAAGCACTTCTGTCACAGTGAAAGCGACGGCAACTTTTTCGCCACGCATTTCAACGACGGGACATTGCAGTGAAATTTCGACTTCTGTTTCTCGAACATCACCAGCGGCCGCACCATCCATGAGCTTGGCGAAGTCTTCAACAACTGCGTCTTGAAAGCGTAACGTGGGACGCAGGCGAAGAGTGGTGCCGTCTGATTCACGTACCTTTTTGTCTCCGTGAGTGAAGACAATGTCGCAAGTGACAGAATCACCAGCAGTCGCAGCTCGTTCAATCGGAGCGACTGTGGAGTATGATTCTAAAAATTCTTCACGGAATGCCTGCATTTCGGCGTCTGTGGTATCGCCTGCTGGGCGTTCCAACGTGAAGTTCTTGTAGTCAGGCACATCGAATTCAGGGCGTACTTCGACGTTGAATTCGTAGCTGAAATCGCCTTCGTCTGGAATATCCAAACTTTCGATATCAATTTCAGGCTGATTGATTGGATCGATGTCGTTTTCGTCAGACATTTGCTCAAGGCTCTCAAGAAGAACCTTTTGCTTGACTTCATCAGTCAGTTCTGAGCGAAATCGCTTTTCAAGTAGTGATCGAGGAACTCGACCAACTCGAAAACCAGGGACTTCAGCCTTGTCAGCAAATTCATCTAATGAATCATTGCGAAGACGTTGGATGTCTTCCTGCGACACGGTGATTTCAACGTGTTTACGGCAGGGGCCAATGTTTTCAACTTTGACGGTTAGGTTTAGCCGAGACTCCTCAGGCATATCCTGTGAGGTTGCTTCTTCGGTTTGGACAGCGATGCTGCCATCTTCTAACTGCTTGTCGTCGCTCATGTGGCTGCTGATTGCAAAGGCTTCCGCGGATTGGCCAAAGTCAGGCCAAAAAAAAAGAGCGGATGAAGGGAGTCGAACCCTCGACAGCCACGTTGGCAACGTGGTGCTCTACCACTGAGCTACATCCGCATCGTTTGACTGTTACCAGTCTCACAGGTTTTAGCCCGCTGCTCGGACTGGCGGGAATTATGATGGTTCCTTGCCAGTCGTCAACCGTGAAAGCTGACTTTGACATCGGATTCGAGCTGCTGAGACTTTGGTGTTCCTTTGAGAATGCTTGAAGAACCTTCAAAACCACATGATTTGAGAATGGGGGACTTGGTCATTCACTTCGTGAAACGGGCTCTTTCAACACAACGGTCCTTTGTTGCAGGCACTTTCTTTAGGCCATGCTGGCTGTTGTTTTGCTGTGACAGGAAGCTGATGTCTAAAAGAGGTGTGAAGTCACAATGTCATCACTTAGCTTTCAGAAACCAGCGTTTTCAGAAATCGGTGCTTTCAGAAATCGGCCCAATTCGAATGCCTCAACAGAATTTGGGAGAAACCAGGGCGGTAGCACATTGGCTGGGCTTTGATCTGCTTTTCGTGACGGAAAGTGACATCTTCTGGTTCAGCTGGTTTCATTCTTCATGTTTCCTCCTTTATCACTGACGCTTCCTGTTTTGTGTTGAGAAATGTGATCATGTTGTGTTTGTGATTCGTTTGGTGCAACATGTTGGTGTTAAAGGCTTTGTGTCCGGAAGGTGTGGTTTTTGTTGTGTTGAAGCATCATTTCAAGTATCACAGCGAAAGTGACTCAGGTGATAATTGATTTTATGTAAAGCATTATGTGGCAGTGACTTGCGGTGTTTTTTGTATGAGACTACTTTGTTTTGGCACGCAGTCTGCTTTGTCTCTATTCCAAGACCAGCTTGGTTGAATTCAATCGGATCGATCAACCCCCGACCCTTTGAATTCCCGAGCAAGAAAGAAAGCCGAGCCACTGAAGTGGCTCGGCTTCTTTTTTTGCGCCGCTCACGTGTGTGCCGCTCGTCATGTTTTTTGACTTCGCCTTCTGTGTTGACACTCGCGTGACACGATTCTCTTTTGGTCCCGTGTTTTGCTTGGTTCTTCCGGTCGCCTTGCAAAATCTCAAGACAGAGCATTTCGATAACTTTCGTGGTTGCCACGTGTCTGATGCTTCAGACGCTTCTTTGCCTTGTTTCCAACAGCTAAATTTTGTCGATCTTGCCGATATCCGGGAGCTTGGCTGTCGATATCCACAATCCATCTCAACACTGTTATTAGCCCAGCACCGTGTT
>CAYTUE010000064.1:0-12047 GCA_964441085.1 uncultured Planctomycetaceae bacterium | reverse complement strand
ACTGTGTTCTTGCTTCTACTTCCCTTGAAATCAGGATTCCCTGAAAATGTCCGACGATCATTCCTCTGAACATCCCAAAGACTTCGTTCGGCAGATTCTTGACGGTGACATGGCATCTTCAAAATGGGGCGGAGTGGTTCACACGCGCTTTCCTCCAGAACCCAATGGCTATTTGCATATTGGACACGCCAAGTCGATCTGCCTGAACTTTGGTATCGCGAGCGAATACGGTGGCAAATGTAACCTGCGCTTCGACGACACCAATCCTGAAAAGGAGAGCGTGGAATACGTGGAATCGATTAAAAGCGATATTCGTTGGCTGGGATTTGATTGGGAAGAGCGTCTGTTTTTTGCGTCAGACTATTTCCAGCAGCTTTATGACTGGGCCGAGCAATTGATTTCAGCAGGGAAGGCATACGTTTGCAGCCTGAACCAAGAAGACATTCGGACCGGACGAGGAACACCTTCAGAACCTGGCACTGATAGTCCTTTCCGAATTCGCTCGGTTGAAGAAAATCTGGATCTGTTTCGCCGCATGAAGGCGGGCGAATTCGCTGAAGGCGAGCATGTTTTGCGAGCCAAGATCGACATGGGGCACAAGGTTCTGCTGCTGCGAGATCCTATCATGTATCGCATCCGAAAGGTGACTCATCACCATACTGGAGATGATTGGTGCATCTACCCAACTTATGATTGGACTCACGGACAGTCTGATTCACTAGAAGGGGTCACCCATAGTATTTGTACGCTGGAATTCGAAAACCGTCGTCCGCTTTACGACTGGTTCTGTGATACTCTGAATATTCATCACCCTCAACAGATCGAATTTAACCGACTGAACTTGACCTATACCGTGATGAGCAAACGGAAGTTGCTGCGATTGGTGATGGAAGGTCATGTGCAAGGCTGGGACGATCCTCGCATGCCCACGATTTCAGGTTTGCGGCGTCGAGGCTACACGCCGGAATCGATTCGCAAGTTATGTGCTGCTGTCGGAATCACAAAGCACAATGCGATGTCTGATATGTCGTTGCTAGAAAATCAGCTGCGAGACGAACTGAATCGCACGGCAGTTCGCAGAATGGCAGTTTTGGACCCGCTCAAAGTGGTCATCACAAACTACCCAACAGATGAACCTGAACTGGTGCAAGGAGTGAATAATCCGGAAGACGAAAGCGCTGGTAGTCGATCCATTCCGTTCGGCAAAGAACTGTACATCGAACGAGAAGATTTTATGGAAGATCCTCCTAAGAAGTTCTTTCGTTTGTCGCCCGGCACAGAAGTTCGGTTGCGTTGGGCCTACTTCATTAAGTGTCACGATGTTGTGAAAGATGCTGACGGGAACGTCACAGAAATTCATTGCACGTATGATGTCGAAACAAAGGGCGGCAATGCTCCCGATGGTCGTAAAGTCAAAGCGACCATGCATTGGGTGAATGTTTCAACCGCCGTGGATGCCGAAGTTCGACTGTATGACCACTTGTTCGTAAAAGAAAACGCCGACGAAGTCGACAACGAAGACGACGACTTTCTGACGAACTTGAACCCTGATTCATTGCACATCTGTCATGCGAAATTAGAGCCCGCCTTGGCAGATGCCAAAGTGGGGGATCGCTGTCAGTTCGAACGCAAAGGCTACTTTATTGTTGATCAGGATTCTGCGGACGGCAAATTCGTGTTTAACCGTTCTGTGACTCTTCGGGACAACTGGGCGAAAGCCAAGAAACAACAGCAGAAACAGAATCAGCAAAAACAAAAGAAGAAAAAATAGGTCCGTGCTGTCTGCTTGGGTGCATTTGCTGCGCCCGCGATTTGCTGTGCCGTTGTTCGGTGAGCAGGCGTTTTGCATGACACTTTTTATCTCGTATTTATTTTATCTCGTATTAATATCTTCCACCCCGCAGTCCGATTGTTGAAAGCTTGTGTTATGCCCAAAGCGATCTACACGAATTCCACAACCAATCGGACGACAGGGATTGGTTCTCCGGGAATTTACAAAGGTCAACCGGGAACCGTGCTCCAGCACGTTCACGATGGAGACACATTGAATGTGGTTCCTCAGGGTAACATTGGAGTTCGGTTTTTAGGAATCGATACGCCAGAAGTTAGCTTTGCCTACCCGGGCCCCAAGCTAAACTTCGTGTCGTTGAATGACGCTCGCTGGAACGAATTTCTTTCCGAACCTTTTTCAAATCAGCAGCCTCCTTTTCAAGATGAGATCAGCGATTCGTTAAAGCAGTTTCTTCTTGCCAAGGTGGTGAATCAGCCAGGAACAGTTCACTCTCAGCACGCCGAAGCTGCCACGACGGGGCTTCGCAGTATGATTACGGCTGATATGAGAATCATGGGACAGGACGCATCTGAGTTTGCGTACTATCTCAGCTTTGGTTTTGAGATCATGGATGGCTATGGGCGTTTTTTGTGCATGGTGAATCGAAATCAGCCCAAGCAAAACGTGCCCACAGTTCGCCCTGCGACTTACAACCATCGCATGCTGCAACAGGGATTGGCTTTCCCGTACTTCATTTGGCCAAACGTCAATCCTTGGGATCGACCGACTTCCGTGATCAACGCGGTCATTCCAGTTGGCAGTGCCAAGGATTTAGCCGAAGCCGATCAAGAACTCCGAACAGCTCGCCAACACGTCAAAGATGCTCGAACAAAACACTTGGGCGTGTTTGATGCGACATCTCCCTGCCTGCTTGAACCCTTCGAATTACGAGCGTTGTCTCGACGAAATTTGCCGTCTCGATACGTCATCGATCTGACTCGAAATAGCGACCAGTTGATTCCGCCCGCGATGTACCACACGGTGCCCAACAGCGAGGATCGATTATGGATTCCGCCGGAATACGTGCCGCTGTTTGTTCAAAAAGGCTGGAAAGTCGCTGAGTAGCCGTAGTTTCTGGCGAGAAATTTGGGAGCGGAAGCGGGAAACCTGAAGCGTGTTTCGTTTCTACTGCGAAAACGCGGTGCGTCTTTGAATTTCCTGATTACAGTGGGCGTTTTCCGTTCGCTTATTGATATCAGAAACGTCATCTGTGAAGAAACGTGCCCGCTCAAAATTTCGTTCTGCCTCCAAGCCTTCGTCCGACAAAAATGCCTACGGACAACCGGCTGAGGAATCTGTTCGTCTCACGGAATTCAGTTGCGGCAGAATGCTGGCGTGGTACGCCTTGCAAACATTCGATCAGACCGGCAAGTTCATTTCCGACACAATGAACGACTGCGACAAAGAACATCGCTTAAGCGGGGCTGAGCGAGGTCTTGCTGTTGACCTTGCTTCTGGAGTACTTCGTCGACGCCGTACGCTCGATACCATTTTAGAAGCTTTGCTGAGTCGGCCTCGAAACAACGTTGAAGCAGATCTTTGGACGTTGCTGCAAATGGGAGCGTGGCAACTGTTGTTTGCGCGCACACCAGACCATGCTGCTGTCGATACAACCGTTAATTTGACTCGAAAAGTTGGGCGAGCACGTTGGAGCGGATTCGCGAATGGAATTTTACGTAACGTGACTCGATTGGTCACCGACAACGAACAAGATAGCCCTGCAGCCAACGCTGTTCCGCTGACTCATGGCAAGTTTCGTTTACTGAATCAAGCTGTCTTTCCTGATCCGTTTACTGAACGAGCAGGCTATGCTGCGGCCGCTTTTTCGATGCCGCCCGTTCTTGCCAACCGATGGGCTCAACGACTGCCCGAAGCCACCTTGTGGAAGTCTTGTTTTTATGGGCTTCAGGTTCCATCTGTCATTCTTCGAGTCAACTGTTTAAAGGCGTCCGTTCAACAAGTTTTGGCGGCATTTGAAGAGGCGGGATTGCAAGCACAACCCGGGTTAGATGATTGGTCTTTAAAATTGAATAGCGCGGCCAATTTAAGAAGGCTGCCTGGATACGAAGAAGGTTGGTGGTCTGTGCAGGACGAAGCCGCCATGCACGCGGTTCAGATGTTAAACCCATTGCCGGGCGAAAAAATACTGGACCTGTGTGCGGCTCCTGGTGGCAAAACGGTTCAGTTGGCTGAACTCAGTGAAGACAAAGCTGAAATCATCGCTTGCGATGTTTCGGAAGGTCGTTTGGCCCGCATTCATGAAAGCGTGGAACGCTTGGAACTTAACAGCGTGACAGTGCAGCAGATTTCAGCTGACGCAAGTGATATTCCAGCGGGGCCCTTCGATGCGGTTTTAGTTGATGTGCCATGTTCAAACACAGGAGTCCTCGCTCGCCGTCCGGAAGCTCGTTGGAGATTCAAAGAGGGTGATCTCCCGGAACTCATTCACTTACAAGCGACCCTGTTAATGACGGCCTACGACTTGGTGAAGCCGGGTGGCCGCATCGTGTATTCGACGTGCAGTATTGAACCCGAAGAAACAACAGAACTGCTACACTTTCTTCAAGAGCGGGTTCCCGCGCTGCATGTGGAAAAGCAAAAGATGATGCTGCCAGGGCAACCAGCGGATGGAGCATTTTGTGCGGTCATTTTTCGAGCACTGGAAACCGAAACCGAAACAAAAATCGAAGCCCAACCAACTGCCACAAATTCGCAGTAGCTATGAGCACCATTGCCGCACCTTCTTGAATCAGTAAAGTGTGTGTTGCTGAAGCTGTGTTGCCAAAACAGTGATGCTGAGCTGTGTTGCTAAAACAGTGTTGCTAAAACAGTGAACTGAAAAGACATTTTGAAACCATAAGTAGACTCATGTCAGAATCCTCTGCATCCAACCGCACCATTGTGCTTGCCAGCCGCAATCAAAAGAAGACGGCAGAAGTCGCCTCACTGTTAGCCACTGTTGGCTTTGAAGTCATTCCGGTGACTCAATTTCCTGATGTCCCCGAAGTGGTAGAAGATGGAGACACCTTTGCCGCAAATGCAGCAAAAAAGGCGACTGAAGTGGCGGTTAAGTTGAACCAATGGGTGATTGGGGAAGACAGTGGACTTCGAGTCGACGCGTTAAAAGGAAAGCCGGGAATCTATTCGGCTCGCTTCGCTGGAGAGAATGCGACGGACGAAAGCAACAATCAAAAACTGTTGCAAGAACTGACAGGAGTTGCCGACGATCAACGCGGTGCCGGCTACGTTTGTAGCGTGGCACTGTCTGACCCCACGGGAAAAGTTCAGGTGGTCGCAGAAGGAACCTGTCGTGGACGAATTTTGGCGGAGGCTCGGGGAGAAGGCGGTTTTGGCTATGACCCTTATTTCCTCATCCCCGAATACCACTGCACGTTTGGCCAGCTGAGCGCGCTGGTAAAACGCCAGCTCAGCCATCGAGCTCGCGCGTTTCATCAATTTCTGCCCAACCTGTTAAAAGTCGCCGATCAATTTGGTTGATCTTATGCCGGTTTCGGTCCAAAGAATTCCATGTGTTGACGAGACGGATCGATCTTGAGGTCGTTCATCAGGTTTGTGACATGGTGCAAAAATGCGGGTGGCCCGCAGCAGTAAAATTCTGCTGCTGCGATATCGCACCATTCTGCCAACTGTTCTTTTGTCAGATGCCCCTGCCCGTCTCCACTGTCTGAATTGCTGTACAGAACACGGCATGTGAGATTCTGATTTTCCGACTGCAGTTCGGCCACTTCATGAGTGAAGGGACGCACATTGGCAGAACGGCATGCATGAATGAGATTCAGTTTGCGATCGGTGCCAGCAGCGACAACCGAATGAATCATCGATAGCAAAGGAGTGATACCGATTCCTCCTGCTAGAAAAACCAAAGGGGCTTGGTTTGGTGAGTTAGTATCCAGTGTGAATTCACCGCTGGGAGGGCCAACGTCAATCACGTCGCCCTGGTTGATTCGATCGTGAAGATGATTGGAAATCAAACCGGCTGGTACTGCTGGTGATGCGGCGGGTTGTCGCTTCACGCTTATCCGATAAAAGTTTTGTCCGGGGCGATGAGACAAGCTGTAGTTTCGAGGAGAAGTTGGAGTCTCTGAAAGATCAAACTTGACAGTCAGGTACTGTCCCGGCAGGTAGTCGGGGATTGCTTTTGCATCTGCTGGTTTCAGGTAAAACGATGTCACTTCGTCGCTTTCCACCTGCTTTTGTTGCACAACAAATGGACGGTATCCATTCCATCCTCCCGCCACTGTGTTTTGCTGTTGATAGATTTCACGTTCGCGCTGAGTGCAAATACCAGCCAACACTCCATAGGCTTCTCCCACTGCAGCGACGACATCGTCTGTGACTGCTTCGCCCATGACTTCGCCGATGGCATCCAGTAAATGTCCTCCGACAATTGGGTAGTGTTCTGGCTGGACGCCCAACGAACAGTGTTTTTGAGCAATCAATTCGATCGCTGGGCCAAGCACATCTAATCGATCGATGTTTGAAAAGTACGCTGCGACAGCGGATGCCAAAGCCAACGGCTGGCGCCCCGATTCCTGATGGGCAAAGTTGAAGAAAGCTTTCACTTCCGGATTGGCTTGAAATAGCCGCCCGTAAAAATTGGTGGTGATTTGCTGAGCATGTTCAGCGACAGCAGGAGTAATTGCTTTAATAATCTGAATGGTTGAATCAGACAGGATGGGCGAAGAAGCGGCAGCTTCCGATGAATGGTTGCTTGACATGGTGAGCCTGTAAGAATCGAGGTGGCCAAACTGATGGTGGCTGTGTTAAACTTACACTTTAATGTATAGAATTGAATCGTGCATATCAATATGTAGATTTGGTGCTTTCACGAATTGAGTTCAAATGTTGTCGAAAACCGCCGAATATGCTCTGCGCGCCGTTATGTGTCTTGCTGGAGATTCTGCTGCCCTGATTTCAGCGGATACCTTGGCAAAACTCACAAAAGTGCCCCGCCGTTATCTCAATCGAGTGCTTCAAGACCTTGCTGTGGCTGAACTGGTTTCTTCAAAGCCTGGACCGGGAGGAGGCTATTTTTTGCAAGGTAAGCCCGCCGATGTTTCCTTGTTAAGCGTTGTGAATGCGGTTTCTCCCGTGGCAAGAATTCGAGAATGTCCATTGGGACTGAAGTCTCACAAGGAACTGTGTCCGCTGCATGCAGAACTTGATAAAGCCTATGCTGCCACTGAAAAAGCGTTTGCTGGAGTCACCATTCAGGAAATGCTGGAATCAACAAATCCCGTGATTCCACTGTGTGAAGCATGATATCGTGTGAAGCATAATGTCGTGTGAAGCATGATGAGGCGTGATATCGTGTGAGACTGGATGCAGCGTAAGTCTCAGCTTGCAGGAAATTGACGTTGACAGTAAACGTCAAGTTTCTAAGGTACACAGACTTGGTTTTTCGTGCTGCTTTTCGGTTGCCATCGAACGGTTGCCATCGAACGGTTGCACTGAGATCATCCAATTCACTTCGGCCATCCTTTCCTCTGAAAAGAGGTTGAAGATCCGGGAATCCATTCTGTTTGCAGAACATCAGATCACTGATTCGTGTTTTGCAGGATTGATTCCCAACACATCGGATTGCCGTCATCAGACACTTCCGGATGTTGGTTTGTCATCACAAGCAAGGAGCGACCATGACCACGGTGGGAAAACGAATTCGAGAAATCCGCAAGGCCCGTAATTTGACTCAACGTCAACTGGCCGAAAAAGTGGGAATCAACTTTACGTATTTAAGTCGAGTCGAAAATGACCGACTGGATGACGACCAAACGCCTCGCGAAGATACTCTGCAAAAGATTGCCGAAGCGCTCGAAACAGACGCTGACGAACTGCTTTTGTTGGCTCGACGAATTCCTGATGCTTTTCGAGATCGCATTTTGTCAAAGCCCGGCATCTTTCGACGGATTTTAACGTTGTCCGATCAAGCCTTAGAAGAGTTGCTGGACGACGTGTCACAAAAACCTTCCAGCGGCGAAACAGATACGCCTCGCAAAGCAAGATAGTCAGCTGCACGGGAAGGAAGAGAACTTCCATCTTGGATGTTTGTCTCTTGAGTCGGTCAGTGTTTCGCGACTTGATGATTTCATCAGCTGGCAGTTTGGCAGAGTGCACATCAAGATTTAAAAGAACATGGCAACCCGTGCCACTGAAGCTTTGTCATCAGCGAAATCAGAACGGAACACCGTTCTGATTGATTTTCAATACCTTTTGGGCGATGCCCAACAGTCCATCACGAAGACGGCAGGGAGCCTGAGTTCATGAGACGGTTTGACCTGGCAAACATCACGACCAAGCAGATCGATGAGATCACGGCGATGAGATTGCGGCAATATGAAATTTGCAGCGGTCAGTCTGTATCGTTTCCGATTCCGATCGAAAACGTGGTCGAACAAATTCTTGAACTCGACTTCGATTGGGTGGACATCGAAGAGCAACCGGGAGAACAAATTTTAGCCGGACTGGTCCCCGAAGAACGACGAATTGTTTTGAATAGCCGTCATGTCGAATTGTTCGAAAGTAAGCCGGGACTTGAACGCAGCACGATTGGCCACGAAGCGGGACACTGGGACATCGACATCGATCGAACCAGCTTGCATCACCCTTCACTGCCCGGAATGGATACTCGTCCTGAATTGGTTTGCCGACATTCGTCAAACAGCGATATGCTGGCGAAGGTTTTAGATCGAGCTGTGCATGACAGTCGCTATTACACTTTATATCGAGAACTCACTGCAGGGCTGGATCCTCCAGAAGTCAAAAGTGCTGTGGATCGCTACCAATCGTCGTTGCTGATGCCCGACTGGCTGATCAAGGATGCAGTCAGCCAAATTGATGTGACTCAATGGGCTCATCTTTATGACTTGGCAAAAGAAGCTCAGGTGACGATTTCGAATCTCGTTGTTCGCCTGCATCGCTTAGATATCATTTACATCCCCAATGGTACCAGTCAAATTTTTGCTGGAAAAGATGCATTTCTGGGACAGATGAAGTTGTTTCCAACTGCCGCTTAACTGCCTGTTTAACAGGTGATGACGGTGGTTCCTTCTTTGTTTTTTCTGGTGTCAGCTTACAATCAGCATTCAAAATTTCACTCAAATCATTTCGATCCATGGTTGCTGATTCGTCATGAAAGTCACTCACACAATTTCATTCTTTGTCACCATTCTGCTGGTATGGAATGGCGCTTCTGAATTCGTTCTAGCGACTGACCCAACTGACGCTCAAATTGCCTACGAAGCCGTTCAATCTGGGATTCAAGAATTTGAATTGGGTCATTGGGATGCGGCAGCGAAGAAATTTGAAGAAGCGATTGCGCTTTCAGAAAACAACACAGTCATTCAGTTTGATCAGGCATGTGTTGACTTGGCTCAGGGAGCCCAAGATCACGCAAAAGAAAAACTGCGTCAGGCAGTTTCTGGAAGCGACCCCCAAGTCGTGCAGTCAGCACACTACAACCTAGGTTTTCTAAAAGTTCAACAAGTCAAAGAAAAGCTACAACCCAATCCTGCCACTGTGGAAAAAAAAGTGCGTACTGAAGTGGTCGATCAGTTGGAGCAGGCGGCTCGCCACTTTCGGCATACGTTAGAAATTAACTCTGACCACGAAGATGCGGCTTACAACTTAGAACTGATCCGGCTGTATCTAAAGCGGTTGAAGACAATGTGGAAGCAGCAGGATGAACAACAGGAACAGCAGCAAGAACAAGAAGAATCATTGCCCGACTTTCTGCTTCGTCTTCAAGACGAATTGAAAGATGCCGAACAGCAAATTGCTGTCCTGCAAGATGAACAAGATTCTACGAGTCGAAAAACGGCAGTCGCTGATTTACAAATCGAACTGAGTGAACTTGATACCGATGTCAAAAAAATAAGACCAATGGTCGCTGAGTTTTTGCAATCAGTGGTTTCGTCACAGAATGGTCAAGCCCCAAATCAGTCTCCACCAGAACCCACAGCAGAAGAAGCGGAAGCCATTCAAGCCGTGAATCAACTGGTTGACCAAGTGGAAGCGTTGTCACAAGACATGCTGGCCGCTGTCGCGACTGAAGATTGGTCACAAGGTCAGCTTGCTATTGATCAAAACATTAAGTCGATTCATCAGATGTTTGCGGTCGTGACCCCCTACCCCAAATTCGTGCAGACGGCGTTAGAAAAACAGCAGAAGCTCAATTCTGCAACGGCGCAGCTTCCATTTGTGCAGCCGTCAACGGGCCAGTCATTGGAAGACCTGACGCCACCTTTGTTGCGAGAACAGCAGCTGATTTCTTACTTCAGTCAAGTTCTTCAGCATCGTGCTGCACAAGAATTACCGGCTGTTGAACAGAAACTGGCACAACGGAATCAGGCCTCTGCCTCTGCCCCTGCCCCTGCTGCGGGTGCGGGTGCGGGTGCGGCTCAGCCTGCTCCACCTCAAGCATCTGTACTTCAGCCTGATGAAGAAATTGCGATCTTGGAAGGCAGCAAAGAATCGATGCTTCGAGCCATCCAGTTGGGACCGGATGCTGTTCGATACGCGGAGAAATCAACAGGCGTGCTGCAGGCTGCCTTGGAAGCAGAAGACAAGGCCGAACATTTGCTGCTTGAGCAAATTGAAACATTGAATTGGGCTCAAGGTAAGGTTTCTTTGTTGTTGCAAGATATTATTGAACCACTGTTAGATCCCGATCAACAACAGTCTGGTGAACAACAATCCGATCAGCAAGGCGATCAAGATTCTGAAGAAGACCAACAGCAGTCTGAAGATCAAAATTCAGGACAGCAGGATTCGGAAGGTGATTCGTCTGAATCAGAACAGTCTGAACCGAATGATCCAAACGGCGATGACAGCCAACAGTCTGATGATTCTCATCAGGGTGAATCAAGCGATGACGAACGGCAACCACTTCCCGAAATGGCCGAACGTCAAGCAGAAGCGATTCTGCGAAAAGCTCTCGAACGAGAGCGGGAATATCGTGAACTCAAACGGCGACAGCAAAAGCGGACGGACGGTGAAGGAGTCAAGAAAGATTGGTAACAAGGCCGCTTTTGTATTCTGCGGCTTTGTACTCCGGGACCGTGTACTCCGGGACCGTGTGTCACGGGATCATGTATTCCGCGATCTTGTGTCACGGTCGATCTGTCCTGTTGCAGTCGGTGAAAACTCACGGTGTTTGCTGTCGTCAACTTCAGCTAGGTGAAACCTTCAGCCGGAGTGGACCATCGATTTCGTGACAGGACCCACTGCGCCGACAACTGTTCACTCTGGGCTGATTGCGTCTGCTGCTGGTGATGACACTGGTTCGTTTCAGTTGGGCTGTATCCAACAACAAGTTGAAGCAAATTGTCACTGATCGAACTGATGAACTTGGCATAAAAACCAAACGGCTTGAAGAACTCAATGGCGAACTTGTTGTTGCGATGAATCGCGAGTTGAAAAGCTTTGAAGTCGTGACGGCGGAACTCAACACCCCAACGACATCACTGCGGGAATCTTGTCACAGCGATGAGCCGTCAAGTCGTTCGACTCGAATCGATTCCGCGGCAGCTCGCCCAACGGTAAAGGTTTGTTTTCCGAGATCCGCTTTGACAATTCCGATATCTTCACTGTTTTCGATGATGGTTGCGGTTGCTCCCAGTACGAATCCAGAATCAGATAGGTATCTCAGAAAATCGGGCTCTTGATTCACGACTCGAACAAATCGAAGAGTCTCACCCACGGCGCACTGAGGAAGCGGAATCGTTGCCGACAAATCGCTTCTCATGTTTCCATCCGCAGCAGGGATTGGTGATCCATGAGGATCTGCTTCAGGGTGTTCGAGGTATTCGTCGATGCGATCGATCAAAAAATCGCTGACAGAATGTTCCAGTTCTTCGGCTTCTTCGTGAACTTGATCCCAAGTCAAATTTAAAGTGCTGTGTAGAAACAGTTCTAACAGTCGATGCCGACGTAGCATCCGCAATGCAAGCAGTCGCCCTGCTTCTGTCAGTTGCACACCTTCATACGGGATATAGTCCGCAAGCCCCGATTCCGCCAGCGTTTTTAGCATGCTGGTGACGGTGCCAGGGGTCAGTTGCAGTCGAGCAGAAAGTAAGCCAGGTGAAATTCGTTTTTCACCGGTCTTCAATTCCAACTGCAACACAGCCTTCAGGTAATTTTCTACGGTCAAACTTGGCATGCACGAATCGTGACGTACGTTCACACGATCGGCAACCGA
>CAYTUE010000063.1:10558-23834 GCA_964441085.1 uncultured Planctomycetaceae bacterium | reverse complement strand
TGGTTCAAATTCAGTCGGCCGCTTTTGGGGATTCCTAACGCAAACGGTCGCACTAACGCTTGTTGCCCAGAACCGGTTGCAGAAATGTAAGGCCCGCGGAAAAGCATTTTTTTAGCATGCCTTTGCAAAGACTCAAGCGGCGATAAACTGTCGACAGCACTCGAATTCACAATGTTGATCATCGGGCGCGTTGAGATCTGATGACACATCTGTGAGAGGCGTTTTATGGAAGCTCAATTTGTTCCTTATGACGACTATGTTGAGTATCCCGATGACGTGATGCGAGAACGCAGTGCTGCGTTTTATGCAGAGGCAAAAAAACGCCGAACAGTTCGCGAATTTTCTAACCGGCCTGTCTCACGGGATGTCATCGAAACCTGTCTCCTTACCGCTGGGACAGCTCCGAGTGGAGCCAACCTCCAGCCATGGCAATTTGTTGTCGTGTCTAATTCGGATGTTCGGCAGACTCTACGAACCGAAGCAGAAAAAGAAGAGCTGGAATTTTATCACCGACGAGCGCCTCAGGAATGGCTGGATGCGCTTGCACCACTTGGCACAGACGCCAATAAAGAATTCCTCACCAAAGCCCCCTACCTGATCGTGATCTTTTCCAAAGCCTATGACGTGCTGCCAGACAATCGCAAAGTCAAAAACTATTACGCTCAAGAATCTGTCGGAATCGCAACCGGAATGTTGATCACCGCGCTGCACCACGCTGGTCTCGCCACACTGACTCATACTCCCAGCCCAATGGGATTTCTGAATAACGTGCTGAACCGGCCAAAGAACGAACGTCCCGTCATGCTACTGGTCGTGGGATACCCAGAAGATAATGTCCAAGTGCCTGTGAAAGCCATTCAGAAAAAATCGCTGAAGGAAATTGCGACGTTCATTTGATCCGGCAACCCTTGATAATCAAGCGACCAGACGATTCAAATAAAAGTGGTTCTTCCCCCCTTCATGTCAAAATTTGCTTGCGTGTCCCATCAACGATTTGCTTGACATCGTTCATCTTGTCAGGATGTCGCACAGGGAAATCTTGCACTTTGCTTGAAGCGTTCTCTTAAGACGTGTCTTTCAGTGAGTCGAAGGGGTGGATTGATGTGGCAGAAGATAAAGTACACAGTGGGAATCTTGCTCGTTCTGTTTGTTGTTGTGGTCACATTCCAGAATACAGAACAGGTTGAAGCCAAACTGTTGTGGACCACGATTTCATTACCCATGGCATTCCTGCTGTTTGGCACGCTGGCCATTGGCGTCGTATTGGGAATCCTGATCACTGGGATCTGGTTGGCTCGGCGAAAGAAGAAGCTTGCAAAAGCCGCATAACGTACAGGCATGCGGTTGTCTGATTTCTCTTGAATCGGCCTTTAGATCGCCCGCTGTAGCGATCTGAAACGGGCGATCTAAAACGGGCTCACTTTCGCTCGTACTTTTCACCAAGTCGCACATCGTGCTGCCAATCCATTGGTCTGTGATATCTGCAGCACTGAACAAAGAAACCCGATGGAAGTCAGTCAGATCAGAATACGAAAGCGAGTTTACGATGCTTGAAGAAACGCCCACTTCACCTGTGACCGCGACTGGTGTGCAGTCCATGTGGGGCGCCACAAAACAAATTTGCTTGGCAGTTGTTGTGATGAGTGTGCTGGCTTGCGTTGGAATCGCAATCCAAAATTCATCTGGGTTAACTCAAGTAAAAGTCACAGCGATTGACCCCACAGCCGAACCGCGTGATCACAAAATCCCTTTCTTTAAACAAAAAGATGCGCTTCCAGATTATGAACTCATCGTTTACCTCAACGATGGTGGCCGACAGAAACTGGGCACCAAGCCCAATCAATCTGCCGCTGAAGGACTGCAGTGGGCTGTCAGTGATCCTGTTTCCGTGACTGAAATTTCTGGAATTGGGCTTTTCGACCACGACAAAGTGATTTCTGATGCGATTACCGAAGTACAAATCACGGACGATGTTGTTTTGGCAGGCAATTACAAATTTGAATTCACAACACAGCATTCCATTTCGGTGGGAGTGCGAGCATTCTTTCGCACTCCAATCGGCAAGGCAATTTCCGCAGCATTCTTTATTGCGTTCTTACTCCTGTTGCTCGCGGTGCTGGCGTAGTTTGAGATTCACGAACGGAAATCGTCTATTACCAAAACCGCAGCTGTTTGGTTCATCAGAATTCTGACGATTCCGTCTCAGTCCAGTCCAGTCGCTCTAACAATCCCATTTCCAAAACAAAAAACACACGTGGCACTGTTCAATAAGAAACAGTGGAAACGGTTCAAACGTGATGCGAAATTGCTAGCCAGCCGTGTCGCAGCCCATCACCGAACATGATCAAATTTTTGTGATCTCTAACATCCTCATCGCAGTTTTCGTACGATCTGCAGCTGAATTTCTTCACGAACGAAGTAGGGCATCAAAGCATCCCCCAGAGATGTGTGTCCGACGAAACATATTGAGAAAACATGCTGCTTAGCTTGGTCGCCATAGGATTTGTTGGATTGCTGTTGGGTCTGCTGGGCGGTGGTGGATCTGTTTTGATTCTGCCGCTCTTGGTCTACTTGGTCGGAATCGACCCGGTGATGGCGACTTGCTATTCCTTGGTCATTGTGGGAAGCGCGGCGTTGTTTGGAGCAACGAAATACCTGCGGCAGGGCTTGGTCGACTTGCGTTCTGTTGTGACATTTGGCATTCCTTCAGTGGCTGGCGTTTTTCTGACTCGCTTCGTGCTGATGCCTGCCATCCCTGACATGTTGCTGACACATGACCGGTTCCCGTTGTCGAAAAACACTCTTGTGATGGTCGTGTTTGCGATCCTGATTCTGGCCAGTGCCATGTCAATGATCCGCAAGTCTGACAAAGCTCAGATTGTCGCCACCTCAAGAGGAGTCTGGGTGTCGATCTTTGCTGGCATGTTATTGGGGCTGACCACAGGATTTGTGGGAGCTGGGGGTGGATTCATGATCGTCCCAGCTTTGATCTTTTTACTTGGTGTGCCAATTCGCAAGGCAATTGGCACATCGTTATTCATTATTGCGATGAAGTCGCTGTTGGGATTTGGTGCCGATGCGGTGGTTCTTGAGGGAATCCAATGGGGCTTGCTGCTGAAATTTACCATTGCCGCCGTTGTGGGCATCTTGATTGGTGTTCGGCTCAACCGGCTGGTTCCAGCAGAAAAGCTGAAAGTGAGTTTTGGCTGGATGATACTTGCTGTCGGAGTCGCAATCCTACTTCGAGAATTTTCATAACGATCTGATCTTTTAACTCGTGATTCAGGTGGTTTTGCAGCACCTTTTCGGCACACTACCCGTTCTAAAATGACCACTGCAGCGTAAGCTTTGCGCACTTTGACATGGGATTGGTATACGATGCTGAACCAAATGATCTCGGAAATCTACCTCGACGCAAACGCGACAACTCCTGTTTGGCCAGAAGCTGCTCAGGAAGCCTTTAGTGCGATGGAACAGCTATTCGGGAATCCCAGCAGTTCTCACATCACGGGACTTCGAGCACGATCAATCCTTGAATCAGCTCGCAGTCTTGCTCGATCAGTACTGGGAGCCAACGCGGGGCGTGTTGTCTTCACCAGTGGTGCGACAGAAGCCATTCAAATGGGAATCTTTTCGACCCTCTGTACCGTTCGCAAACAACGTCTTGATCGCGCTCCAGAGAGTTCACCTCGGTACCTGCTTTATGGTGCAACAGAACACAAGGCTGTTCCTCAGGCTCTTCAGCACTGGAACGAACTATTGGGCATGGGCAATATTGTTCTGGCAATCCCTGTGAACCAACACGGTCAACTGGATTTAGACTTTTTGCGACAGTACGCGCCGCAAGCCGATATCGTTTGCACCATGGCCGTGAACAACGAAACAGGTGTCATCCATGACCTTTCGGCCATCGAAGCTGCAATTCGAACTGAAAACACGGATTTAAAATGGCTGGTGGATTGCGTTCAGGCCGTTGGAAAAATGCAGCTTAACCTTGACCACACATCCATCGATTATGCTCCGATCAGTGGCCATAAAATCTATGGGCCCAAGGGAATTGGCTTGTTGTATGTCAGAGATGGGGCACCAATCGTGCCATTGCTAGCAGGTGGAGGCCAAGAAAGTGGTGCTCGTGGAGGGACTGAAAATCTTCCAGGCGTAGCTGCCATTGCAAAAATTCTCGAATGCTTAAACGATCCCAGCTCAACGGCGTTTGCGGATCAAGCAACATTAGAATCACGACGAGACCGACTTGTGGCGGCATTGAAAACAGCGTTCCCAGCGATTGTTTTCAATACACCATTCGAACACTCAGTTCCGACAACGATCAACTTTTCCGTGAAAGGGTTATCAAGTAAAGAAATTTTGGACCTGTTTGATGCGGCCAGTATTCGAGTGAGTTCGGGTTCAGCGTGTGGTTCGGCATTGGTTGGATCATATGTGCTCGAAGCGATGGGACTACCAAAGTGGCGAAGTGACGGTGCCATCCGCTTGTCATTTGGTCCATTAACACCAGAATCAGATATCGCCGCGGCAGAACAGCGAATTGTTGAAGCAGGTAAAGCGTTGTGTGATTCGTGCTTGATCGTTGGGCATGATCTTGAACAGACTCCTGGAAATATTGTCAACGGCTTAGTGCAATTAAAACGAGGTTCAGACTGCAGCTGGATATTGCTGGATTCTGCCGCTCGTCGCTGCATCATTGTGGATCCGTTTGAATCACTTGCTGATCGCATCGAAACCTTGGTGCGTTGCCAGAAAAGTCGAGTCGTCGCAATTATTGATTCGCACAACCATGTCGATCATGATTCATGTCGGAAATTACTGTTGAAAGCGTTGTCTGATATTGCAGAGCCATCGGCTGTCACCGACGACATTCTGGGTTGGCCGGAAAACCCAGAAGGAACGGTAACAATCGGCGATGATTGCGAAGCGGATTATATTCGCTTGAATCAAGACACCGTGATTGCACGCACCCCACTGCCGGGCCACACCAGAGATGGCATGGCGTTCATGGTTGGCCAATCAAAAAACGGTCGCTTGGCCGCAACCGATGTGCAACTGGCATTTACGGGTGACACACTGCTGATCGGTGGAATTGGGCGGACGGATTTCCATCCCAACTCGGCGTCTAAGATGTTCAATTCATTGCGCAAGCTTAAGAACATCGTAGGGCCAAAGACTCTGATTTGCCCAACCCATGATTACACCAACGGGTTCGCCACAACACTTGAAGCAGAACTGGCCAGCAATGACTTCTTGACACAGATTCTTGACCCCGTGCAACCGATTTCTTTAGCTGATTTCACAGTTCAAAAAGAACAGTTGGATGGACATATCGATGATGAAAAAAACTGTGAATTGGTCTGCGGCCATATTCAGCCGGGATCGATTGACCATTCGTCCATTGATATTTCCCCCGAAGACTTGCCTGAGTTTTTTGCGGGTCACGAAAACTCGTTGATCATTGATGTGCGTGAAGCTCACGAGTTTCGTTTTGCTCAGAACTGGGAGAGTTTGGGCTTAAACTGCCCTCCAGAAAACGTGCCCCTCACGCGTCTGAGTAATTTCCTGATGCGAATCCTTCACGAGGATCCCGTTTCGGTGAACCGCGATATTATTTTCCTGTGTCGTAGCGGGAGTCGCAGCAGTAAAGCGGCAGAAGTGGTTCGCCGCTTAGGTTTTGAGCGTGTGTGGCACATCAAAGGCGGCATCGCACTGGGCACTCAACCAGAAGCCATCGAACAAGACGATATGGAATACGTGATTTAACTGATGAGTAAAACCTTATAGACCTTAATAAATACGGGTCTCAACTGATGACCACATCGCTGGCTTCGCAAGTACGTGAACTTACGACAGCACAACACAAACAAAAGTCGTTCCGGTAAAATCGCCCGTGTTTTGTCAATCGCGCACAAAAAAAGCACGATCTAAAAAGACCGTGCTCTTGAAAATGCCCCGGAGAGGAGTCGAACCTCCACGTCCATTACGGACACATGAACCTGAATCATGCGCGTCTGCCAATTCCGCCACCGGGGCAAGGCAATACAAGAAATCAAATCCCAAATGGCTGAAATCCTGCGAGTGCAGAACTGTATCGGCAGAATCTGGTGCCAGCAACCACAGGAATCCGAATTCTGGCTGATTTCGGAAGACCGACGGTTCATGATTGTTGTATGACGAGGTTCTAAACACTGCGTTCGTGCTGTGACGATTCAAATCGGACGTTTTCACAGCGGAAATCTCGTGCGAGGCTGGTGGATTCAGGCCGAGTTTGAGATGAGGCACAGAGCATGGGGGCGAAGAGGCTCGCACAGAGATCGCTGAGTTCTGTTTTACGCCTGTTTGGGTGTGTGTGGCTTGTCGCTTGTGGTGACCGCCATGCAGGGAAGAATCAAGATTCTGTTGTCGGCTGCTGTGAGGCCGAGTTGAGTGCGTTGAGTGCGGTTGAAAATCGGGCTCACAGAGCACGACGACAGAAACAGGACGCCTTGACGATTGAACGTCCTTCGATTTGTCAAACTTCAGACCCTCTCAACAGGGCGATGAAGCTTTTGTAGACTGATTTAGGCTTGGGAATCTGGATCGGCGAAAAGCGATTTTTGAGTGGGCGCGGTTTTGGCAGCAGGCGTCTTTTTTACCACTGGGGTGATGGTTGGGACGTCGATCGTGGATGCTCCGTTCGCCCCTTTTCTAACTTTGATTTGAACGGGAATCGCGTCGGTCATCGCTGTCACGTGGCTGATAATGCCAACCTTGCGGCCTTGAGATTCTAGCTGCATCAACGCGTTCATCGCCAAGTCTAAAGTGTTTGGGTCGAGACTTCCAAAACCTTCGTCGATGAACAACGATTCAATTTTCAAACGGTTGGATGTCAACGAAGCCAGACCGAGTGCCAGAGCCAACGAAACAAGAAATGATTCTCCTCCGGAGAGCGAATGGATGCTGCGGCGTTCGTCGGCCATGTCTTGATCGACGACCATCAAATTCAAACTGTTGGGGATGCGCTCTAAGCGATAGCGACCAGACAAAAGGTTCAACTGCTGATTGGAAAACTGAAGCAAAATGTCCAAAGTATGACGTTGAGCGATATTGCGAAACGCTGATCCGTCTGATGATCCGATGACTTCGTTCAAGCGAATCCACGGACTGGCCAATTTTTCCTGCTGAACAATTTTTCGCTGAACATCTTCGTTGTTTTTTCTTTGAGCATCATCAACCGTTAAATGCTTTTGCACGTCTTCTTGTGACTGCAATACGGTTTCGATTTGCTGGCTCACCGCTTGGTGCTGTAACTGAACTTGTTCCTGCGTTTGTTCTGAAGGTCGCCCGTCCAAATGAACTTTGTGTTGTTCTTGCAGAGTTTCAAGTTGCCCCGTTTTTGTTTGCACGGCAGAGGCGAATTCTTGCAAAGCTTCTGCTTCTGATTTCAGCCAAACTTCGTTTCGACCAAGCATTTCATCGAGATCAGATTCGGACAACGTTTGGTTGTTTGCTGTATTGAATTCACTTCGCCATGTCTGCAATGCTGCGATCGATTGCTGAGCCTTTTCTTTGGAAAGCGTCGTCTGCTTTGTTGCCTGAATGGCTTCTTGAGATGCCGTCACCAGGGCCTTCTGTGACTGACTGCGAGCTGTTTCGCATTGCTCTCTTTGTTTTTCTGCCAAGTCTTTTGCAGCGGAGATTTCTTGTTCAGCAATCGCTGCCGTGCGTCCTTCAAAAACAGCGGACAGTTGTTTCTGCAGATCTGCCAGTTCTACATTGATTATGCGGGCTTCTTTGGTTCGAGTTTCCGTCAACGAGGTTGCTGTGATGGCGATTGGCTGGATAGTCGCCAGCTTGTCGTTCAGTTGTTTGAGATCAGCTTCGATTTCAGACAGTTGCTTGGTGACGTTGGCCACAAGTTCAACGGCTTTGGAAAAACTGGAGCCGAATGCTTGGGGATCGGATTCAAATTGGAGCTGACTATCAGGGATTTGGGCGAACAGCTCCTGCAGAGGAAGCTGCTCGTTCTTTTGCTGGACTTGAAGTTCAGCGAAACGTTGCTGCAAGTTTTTTTCGTCGGTCGCAGCCGTTGCGAATGTTTGTTCAGCCGTTGTGGCGATGTGTCGAGCATCTTGTTCTTTTTGCTGAGCGTCTTCGAATGCTTTGCGGGCAGTTGCCACTTGTTTGTCGGCTGCGGTGGCTTGCTTTTCTTGGGCCTGAAGATTTTTTAGCCGTTCAACAATTTCGTGTTGATGACGGTCGGCTTCGTTGATTTGTGCATCGATGCTCAGTTTGCCAAGCGGCACGATTTCCGGATGATCACTGTCGGCAAAGGTAAAAGCTGCAAGCTCTTTCGTAAGCTGTTGATCACGGGTTTTGTATTCCTGTTGTAAAGTCGCGTTGGCTTTACGTTCGGCTTCTAGCAGGCTTTGACTGTGTGTGACGCCTTGCAGTTCTTCTGCTGATTTTTTCAACAGCTTTTGCAACGCCTTAACGGCCGCTTGATCTGCTGACGGAGGTTGGGCTGAATAAGGGTGTTGAGTGCTGCCGCAAACAGCGCAAGGTTGTTCGTCGTTGAGCTGAGTTCTGAGGCGAACGGCTTCGTCTGAAATCGCGGCTTGCACAGTTTTCAGTGATGCTTCCTGAGTCAGAACCGTTTGCTGAATCAACGGCAGATCGGTTTCGGCAAGCTGTTTCAGTTGGGCATCCTGTTGGGCAATCAGTTGCTTGCACTGATCCAGTTTGAGCTGGCAATCGCGGCGTGCTTTTTCATGACCCGATACTGCGTTGACATGAGCATGAAAACTGTCCCAGAGCAGGCGCCGTGCTTCTGCCAAGTTGCGTTGTTCAATCAATTCGTCTCGATCAAATTTTCTTGCCGCATTTTCAGCTTGATCAAGTTTTTGTTTCGCGTTGTTGCGCCCTTCTTGCAGCTTCTTTGCAGTTGCCTTCGCTGTGTTTTGTTGTTCTTGAAGTTCAGACAGCTGCTGCTGGTGCGTCTTTAATTTTGCTGCCAGATCCTGAGTGACTTTGTCTGTGTCTGCGGCTTGTTTCAGTCTTTCAACCCATAGTTCTGCAGAGTTAACGAACGGCTGATAAAGTTGGACTTCTTTTTGTTGTTCTTGAAGCTGCAGCTGTTGGCGGTTCGCTGCTTCTTTTTTATTCGTGATTTCTTCGAGCTGATCGGTCGCCTGTTGACTGGCTTTGTTGGCGTCCGTGAGAGCCACGTTCGCTTTTGCGAGGTCGTCTGTTTTGAGACGCACGTTTTCTTCAAGTCGGGCCGCTTCGATGAGCTTGGGTTGCAGCTGTTCGACCTGCAGTTTTGCAGCTTTCAAAGCTGATTCTGCGATGTCGAATTCTGCTGCGATTTGTTTGTCTGTGTCTTCAAGTTGAGCCCGTTTTTTGAGGGCCTCTTTTTCGTCTTCGGTGCATTTGGCGAAGGCGGCCGCTGAATCAACTACCGCTTGCTTAAGAGGAGCCGCCTGTCTTAAAGCGACTTCGGTGAATTGCAACTGCTGCTTGCGAGGCTGGCTGGCGGTTAGCGCAGTGGTGGCAGCGTTAAGTGCAGCTTGAGTTATCTTGAGCGAGTCGTTGTGAGTGGCAAGTTTTGTATGCCAGGCTTGTTCTTCTTCAAGCTGCTTCAGTTTCGCCTGAAATTCTTTTAACTGTTTTGTGACGGCCGCAAGTTGAGCCTCTTTTTCCTGTCGTTCTTCTTCGGGAAGAAGGGCTGCCCCTTTCAGCTGAGCTTTAAGATCGTCGATCAAACGACGTTCTGTTCGACTGCGTTCGAAGACAGCTTTGGAAACATCTTCGAAGCGTCTTGTGCCGGTGAGGGCCTGTAAGATTTCTGCTCGAGCTTTATCGTCGGATTTCAGGAAGACGGCGAATTCATTTTGTGCCAACAGGACGGCTCGAGTGAATTGATCGAACGTCAGTCCTAGCTTTTGCTGAATGGCAGCATCGACTTCTGTTTTCTTGCCTCCACTTTCTGTTTTGCCATCCCCACCGGGTTCAATGTGGCCTTCAAAGAGGGTGCGTTCGACGTGCTGCAGTTTTCCGGATACGTTTTTTCGTGCTCGACGAACTGCCCAGCGAGCCGTCCATTCTTTGCCGTCTACTCCGATAAAAGCAACCTCTGCCATCCCTTCTGCGGTGCCTCGGCGAAGCAGTGATCGTGGATCCAATTGCTGTTCGTCGTCGTTGATTTTTTCGAGTGAGTTTTTCTGCGACTTTAGGCGCGGTGTTTTGCCATACAGAGCCAAGCACATGGCGTCTAGAAGGCTGCTTTTCCCGGAACCGGTGTCTCCACTGATCGCATACAGTCCGGCAGACTGCAGAGGTTCTTGGGTGAAGTTGACTGTGTGCTGACCGGCCAACGATGCGATGTTGCTTAAAGTGATGCGGAGAATTTTCACTGATTCGTCTCCAGTTCCGTCATGATTGTCCGGAACGCATTCAGGACATCATTTTCTGGAGCATCAATGTATTTTTCTTTGTACGCACTGATAAAGATGTCTTCTGGGTTCAGCGTCTGCAGTTGGTCAAGAGTCAAGACGGTGTCATCGGATTGTTCGGATTCGCCGCGTTGTGGTCGTTCTAATTTGATGGATGCGAGACGCACGTGTTTGTCTTGGAGAGCATCTTCAATTTGACGGCAGCGGGTTGGATCGGGGCCATCGTTGAGGACTCGAACTTCGAGAAATGCGGCTGGGCCGATGTCTGTTATTGGCGGTGAATCCTTGAGTGTTGGATCAGGTTCAAGCTGGTCTGCTTTGGCTTTCGCTTTGCCTTTTTTTCTTTTGCTCTTTGGAGCTTTGCTTTTCGATTCCTGCTGACGTGCATTTGGGTGATTGGGGAGTTGTTCCAGTTGCTGCAGCACGTCGGTCAGTGATGCAGGTTTGGGAGGGATGGTGAGCAACGGCACGGATGTTGGAATCATGATGTCTTCAACTTCTGCAAGGCTGGCTTGGTCGAAGCTGACTTTCAGGATTCGGTGTTCATAGCTGCGTTCGCTGAATGACAGGGGAATAGGGCTCCCGCTGTAACAGATGCGTTTGGATTCAAATTTTTGAGCCTTATGCAGATGGCCAAGTGCCACATAGGCTGCATTTTCGGGAAACGCGTTTGTCGACAAAGCTTCTGCACCACCGATGATAATTCGGCGTTCGGAATCTGTCGATTCTTTTCCCCCTTGAACGTGGCAGTGGCCAATCGCAATGATGGGAACATCTGCCTCTGCCTTAGCGCGGTACTTTTCGGCGGCGGCGTATGCTTGTTGATACAGGTCTGCAATTCCTTCGGTATAAGCATCTTTCGCATCAGGCAGCCGAGGAACGTCAGATGGTCGCAGGAAAGGCATGGCAATCACGATTGCCTGAAGTTCGCCGCTTGGTTTTGATAGCGGCACCAGCAGACGGTTCAGATCGATGCGACCGGTTTCATCTTTTTGAACTGTGCCGACGACCGAAATTTGTAGCGCGCTGAGCAGGTCGGCGGGAGCTTCGAGGCGACTTCCAGAATCGTGATTTCCAGCTGTGATCACCAGATGTAATTCCGGCATTTCCGAACGGACGTGAGCCAGAAATTCATAGTACAGTTTGGTTGCTTTTGCTGACGGATTGATCGTGTCAAAAATGTCTCCCGCAATCACCAAAGCGTCTGGTTGGTGCAGTTGAAGTTGTTGCCGTAACCAAGTGAGAAAAGCAGCGTGTTCATCATGACGTTCATAGCTGTGGAATGACTGCCCAAGATGCCAGTCGGCCGTATGAAAGATGGTGAACATAACGAAGAAGTGATTGCAAACTGTGGTAGTAATGTCGTGATGCCATAATGCGGGACACTGATTGGCCAGAAACGTAAACCTTACTCACCGATTAAGCAATTGAGCGTGTGAATTCGCAGTGCAAATGCGAAGAGGGATTGTCGGCGATGATCTGCCTTCCGCATGCCATTTGCCAGCAGTACAGGCACGAGATGACGATGAGAAAACCGATTGACGGTTCAAGAGAGCCCGTGTGCGGGATCAAATTGTGCCGAAACATGGCTGATTGCGAACACATGACAGATCTTCTGGAACGAAATCACGTATTTTCTTGAGCAAGACGTAGTGGATTTGCTTTGTGTCGCCCGTGAATCCACACGGTTGGGGATTTTTGCTGTTGTCGCGTTCAGCCAGAGAAACTGTGTGGCCTTTTGCCTACGAAAGTTGACATTCCGTCAGAATAAGGCGGAATGCCGTCGCCAAAAGGACGAGAGTAGCTTAGAGTTTCTGTGTCAACGGTCCCCGTAGACACAGAATTCGTTGTGTTAAACACAACACAAGAGTGATAGCTGCCTCGCCCTTAACGGAAAGTCAATGGGTTGTTGAGAGGCACTGCTCTGACGAACTGAACGGTCAGTTCACAGGCCCTTGCGATAAGCGAGATTGAAACACAGTCAAAGATGAAACACTGTGTCAGCAACAAGATATTTGTTTACGCGTCACGCAGAACGTTGCAAATGTTGGCTTTTTAAAGTCTCAGTCGAACCATGGTTCTCAAGCATGACTGAAACTTCTGCTCGCGGAATCGTGGTGTTTAAGCCTTCCCGATTTTGTTTCTTGAGCATTCGGCTTTTCGAGTTTCGCACTTTGTGTTGAACTCAACCTTACTTTGGCTCCTCTTGGTCTCAGGGCATTCCACGTTGTTGAGTGGTGTTTTCTGTTCGAGATTTCAATGAAGAGGGCCACTCATATAGACTCTGATTTTCGGAGAACCCAAGTGACTAACATTTACGTCGGTAACCTTTCTTACGACACAACTTCAACATCTTTGGAAGATGCTTTCGCTGAATTCGGCGAAGTATCACGAGCAACTGTTGTGTCTGACCGAGAAACCGGCCGTTCAAAAGGCTTCGGCTTTGTCGAAATGCCTAACGATGCAGATGCTCAAAACGCAATCAGCACGTTGAATGATTCTGATCTGGATGGACGCAACTTGCGTGTCAACGTTGCGACTCCACGTGAAGACCGTCCACGTCGATAGTTGATTCGAGATCAACCAGTGATCTAACATATCGAATGAATGCAGATTGCTGATCTCGTAAAAAATTGGGCCGCCAGATGTTCTCTTAAAAGCATCTCGGCCCGTCTCATTGAAGACTCGTTCCCAGAAAATTCTTGGAACGAGTCCTTCAAAGAGACAAGTTGGCTTGTAAGCGATGATGTCTTTACAAAAAATATTTTTGAATCAGATCGCATCTTGTCAGTTGAATTTCTAGATGCCGTATTTTGACTGATGGCATTTTTTTT
>CAYTUE010000063.1:0-10458 GCA_964441085.1 uncultured Planctomycetaceae bacterium | reverse complement strand
ATCGGCGCTAGCTTTTGCTTAGCGAGCTTGTTTGAAACTGGCGTCGAATGCGTCATCGACATGCTGTTCGCCCGATGTGGCTATGAACAGTTGTCTTGCGTGAAGCTTTGCTGTTCCCGCTGCCCGTTCTTTTCTGCGGCATGGAAACACACCACACTTGCTTTGCGTGATTGGCGCACTTTCTTGGCAATGTTGCAGTTTGACTTATGCGTCGAAACTGCCAGAGCAAAGGGACTTTAAAATGACTCAGATATTCGTAGGTAACTTATCCTACAACACAACGGCCTCCGATCTTCGCGCGGCGTTTGAACGTCATGGGCGAGTCGCCGATGTGCGAATTGCGACCGAAAAGGGCACAGGTCGCCCTCGAGGGTTTGGATTTGTGCAAATGAATTCAATCGACGATGCAGACGAAGCCATTAACAAAATGGCGGGCGTGACGTTGCAAGGACGACGCCTGACCGTAAACGAAGCTCAGAATTCTCGTGGCGATGATCCTCAAATGCCAAAACAAATGACCACAGAACAACAAAAACTGATCGATATTTTTGATGCGATCTGAATGAAGAATCTTCCTCAGATATGAAACCCAAGCGAAGAATAACCACAAAGCTGGGGAGTGAATTGAAGTCGGAGTCACGTCTGTTAACAATCCTGAGCGTGTCGTCTTGTACGCCTCATTGTTTGTTCCTGACTCCTGACTGAAAGCTGGCTGTGCTGAACCGCTATCATCGTTTTTTCTTTGTGTTGTTTGTTCTTGCTGTCGGTGGTCAATCAGTTGTCAAAGCTGATGATTCCTTAAACCAGCACCAACATGAATACCCTGCAGCTCCCGCTGATGCTCAGCGTTATGCCCCCACAACTGTCCCTGACCGCGTAATCCTGACATGGACAGGTGACCCAGCAACGTCTCAAGCGGTCACATGGCGAACATCAGTTGATGTTACAAAAGCTTGGGCAGAAATTGCGATTGCCAGCGCCAATCCCGCATTCGAAGCCAATGCAAAGAAGGTCGATGCAACCAGCCAGTTGCTGAAATCGAACCTCAACACAGCTCATTACCACACGGTTGAATTCACGGAATTGCAACCAGAAACTCGCTACGCATACCGAGTTGGCGATGGTCGAAATTTCAGTGAATGGTTTCATTTCACAACGGCAAGTGTGAAAGCAAAACCATTTCGCTTTATCTACTTCGGTGATGCTCAAAACAACATTCGATCGTTGTGGTCACGAGTTGTGCGAGAAGCTTATCGCGATGCTCCTCGCGCTGCATTTTTATTGCATGCTGGCGACTTGGTGAATAAGGCCGAATCTGATGCGGAGTGGGCAGACTGGTGTTCTGCCGGACGATGGCTCAATGGCATGATGCCCAGTATTGCTGTTCCTGGTAACCATGAACAAGCGAAGCAGAAAAAAGGGCCGAAAAAGATCTCTCACCATTGGCGGCCTCAGTTTGCTTTCCCAGAGCATGGCCCCAAAGGGCTGGAAGAAACATGCTACACGCTGGTTTACCAAGACGTTCGTTTTGTCTGTTTAAACAGCAACGAACGACATAAAGATCAAGCCTTATGGATGGACAAAGTCCTTTCAGAAAACACGGCTCGCTGGACCATCTGTTCGTTTCACCATCCGATTTACTCCACCGGAAAAACTCGAAACAACTCGGTATTACGAGCAATGTGGAAACCTGTTTTAGACAAGCACCAAGTCGATCTTGTCCTTCAAGGCCATGATCACACCTATGGACGAACGGGGCTGAACACTCCTATCGTTGAACCAGATGAAGCGATTAAAAATGTGATGGAAGGTGTGAATTTGGTGGATGGCCAAACCGGAACTGTGTACGTGGTTTCTGTCAGCGGCCCCAAAATGTATCCGATGCAAAAGCACCCATTTATGAAGCATCAGTCAGAAAACACTCAGCTATATCAGATCATTGAAGTGAACGGCGATGAACTTCACTATGAAGCTCGCACGGCGATTGGTGAACCACATGATGCATTCACACTGAAAAAGCGGGAAGGCAAAATCAACCAGATGATTGAACAAGTTCCTAGAATTCCCGCTGCGGATGCCCAAGCAAAAGACATGGCCCCTGCCAATACGCCGTAGGCACAGTGATCGAAATCAGGCAACGAATGCTGCAGTGAGATTCACTGATCGGCCTGAGATTGAAGATTCAATAAAAAACCCACGTTCAAGCTGCCTTGTTTTTCCAAGACAGCTGGTTCGTGGGTTTTGTTTTCTAGCTCTTCAACGAGTCGCTTTAGGATCTCAACCAATGGATCAGACTGCGAACGGGAACACCAGTGGCTCCGCTATCTTGGTAGTCGTTGCCAGAATCGGCCCAAGAAGGGCCTGCGATATCTAGGTGAACCCACGGAACATCGCCGACAAATTTTTCGAGGAACTTCGCGGCTGTAACGGCTCCCCCCCAGCGTGGGCCCACATTTTTGCAATCGGCAACCGGGCTTTTCAGCAAAGGCATAAAGTGATCGTGCATGGGCATCTTCCAGAAAAATTCGCCCGCCTGATCGGCCGCTTCAATCATTCGATTAGCCAGTGCGTCGTTGTTAGGAAAGACTCCCGTGATGTCTTCGCCCAACGCAACAACACACGCCCCTGTTAATGTCGCCATGTCGACTAACTGGTTGACTCCATCGTCCGCTGCGTAAGACAGGACATCGGCCAGCACAAGTCGGCCTTCGGCGTCGGTGTTATGAACTTCAATTGTCGTGCCATTGCGAGCTGTCAGAACATCGCCGAGCCGATAGGCATCGCCACTGATCATATTTTCTGCCAACCCCATGTAAGCGTTGATATTTACAGGGAGTTGTAAACGGGCTGCCGCAACAACAGTCGCCAATGTTGTGGCCGCTCCTGCCATGTCTGCTTTCATCGACACCATGCTGTCGGATGGTTTCAACGAATACCCGCCCGAATCAAATGTGACTCCTTTACCACAAATGCCAATCACGTCTGCCCCCGGTCGGCCACAGTATGACATTTTCACTAACCGAGGAGCCTTGCTGCTGCCTCGAGCAACGGCAAGCATGGCCCCCATTCTTTCTTGTCGTAGTTGTTCTTCATCGAGAACCGTGATTTCGATTCGATGTTCTGTCGCTAAAGCTCGCGCCTCGTTGGCAAAAGTTTCAGGGTAAATATCGTCAGCAGAACGGTTCACCAAATCCTTTACCAGCCAGCAGGATTCCCCCAAAATGACTCCGGCTTCGATGGCGGTCGCAATCGCTGGAGTATGCGGCGGCAGACAAATTGACGCGGATGAAAATGGGTGCCGCTTGTTTTCTGCTTTGTAGATATCTGCGTCGACTGGAGCACTTGTGATACAATCGGCAGATAATTCAGCCAAGGCGCGAGCATCCATCGTGATCGCATCATCAAAAACGAGGGCGACTGTTTGTTCTTCTGACTGGCAGCAGTGTCGCAGCGCAGCCAGTAAGGACTGGCGAAGCTGCCGTAAATTGACCTTTCCAGAATCTCCCACACCGGCCAAAACCAGATTGGCCGCCACGAGACCTTGAGGCTGAAAAACGGTAACGATTTCTGATTCTTTTCCTTTGAAATCGCCCCGCCCACGCATGGCTGAAATCGTAGAATTGCAGGCATGATCAATCTGTTGAACGTTCGCTGACAGACCGTCTTGGTCTGTGATCATCACGATCAGCCAATCGGCGGAGATTTCTGAGGGGCGCAATTCAGAAGCAACAATAGACATGGGTTAGCTTGCCTTGGGAAGGAATGAGAGTTTGGCGTGAATCATTGACCAAAGGCCCCCACTTTGGCAATCAGGCAGCAGTGTCTGGTGGGGTGAAATTCGAATTTGATGAAACAATGCAGAATTCCGACTTCGCGCCGTCACTATTTTGAACCATTTCGTACGGTTGGTATTCTGTCTGTCACAGTTGATTTCTACGTGAAATCTCATTCCAACCGGCCATTCTGCGTGAACTTGTTCAGCCCATGATTCCTGAGCTTCCGTCATTCATTGCAGAAATGCGCCTGCAGCCAATCTCTCCGAAAAAGCCTTTTGCTACTTTTCGGTCGAATTTTTGTCTTGCCGTTACCTTGCTGGCCTGTTTGTTCGGGCAGCAAGTTCGAGGTGCCGAATGGAAGTCGTTACAGATTGGCCACCAAGGAGCCACGAAAGTCACTTGCTGGACTCCTGTGACGGCTGTTGTCACTGGCCTGCCTGAATCCACCAATGTCGTTCTTCAGTGTGAATTCAGTGATCCCCGAGGCGATCAGTTTTTACAAACGGTAGCGACTGGAACAACCGACAAAAACGGAACAGTCAGCCTAGGCGGCCACTTTGTGATTGGTCGGCAGGAAGGCAACGGCCAAATTTCAATCGTGCAGGCGTCTGACCAACAGCAGTTCATCCGCAAGACCATCGTTCATTCGGAATCTGTGTCGGTAGAAGATCGTGCTGACATTGCTGCTGACCTGCTCGTGCATCGATTAGATGTTCCCTTCCTAATGACCTATGGTGACCTTGCTGGGATTCCAGAACTGGTAAGAAATATTGAACAGTTTTCGGGTGGTCAAAAATTGATTCAAGGCTTGTCAGTCCCATCGATTGCTGACCTGCCCGAAGATTCTCGAGGTCTACAGTCGGTCGACATGCTGGTCTTGGCAGACACCTTCAACTGCAACGAACAGCAGGCTGCTGCAATTCACGAATGGGTGATTAGTGGAGGTCAGCTTTTTGTCAGTGCTGGTGGAAAAGTGCCTGCTTTGGTGAACAACAAAGCACTCAACTGGCTGACAACATTGTTGAAAGTTCAGCCGACTTCATTTTCCGTACGCGACCTCTCTTCGTTGCAATCTTATGTCGCAACGGCGGACCCTGGAGTCACCGCATTAAGGACTTATCGAACACAGGATGGAATTCAGATGGCCGCGTTTGGTTCTTCTGACACGACAATCGATGTTCCATCTTTGAATGGCCCAATTCTAGGGACGCATAGCCTAGGAGGTGGAACCATTCGTTTTCTGGCTGTCGACGTGAATCAAAAGCCACTCAGTGAATGGAATTCACTGCCTCAGTTTTATGAAGTCCTCCTGCTTGGTGAAAAAATTTCCGCAGCGACAACAGGACAATCTCGCTCCTCTCGGATTTCTCAATCAGGAATTTCCGACTTAGGTTCGCAGTTGATGTCTTCTGTGGATGCGCGCACGAGTTCGATTCAATGGTCCACATGGGCGGTCATGGGAATTGTGGTTCTTTACCTGATTCTGATCGGACCGATTGACTATCTGTTGGTGACCTTTGTCTTAAAACGCCCGTCTTTAACATGGGTCACGTTTCCTTGCTGGGTTTTAATTGGTTCGGGGCTGCTCTATCACTTCACAAGCAGTACATCTGACTTCCAAGCAAACCATCTGAACCTGATTGATGTGATGCCTCACCAACACGGACAGTCCGTAAAGTTGCAGTCGTGGGTAAGTCTTCGCCCAAAGCAGACGCTCAAAACGGACCTGCAAGCAGACATCGATCAATCACTGACCGCTGTGTTCAACAAACCAGCAAACCTTCAGTGGGCTGGTCGGCCGGAAGATGTTTTTGGAGGCATGTATCGAGTCGGCGGAGTAGGGCTGGGACAACGAAGCTACGAAAATGATCAAAGCAGCCCGAATCGATTACAAGCGGTTCCCATGCTTGTGGACGGATCTCGAGAACTATTTGTTGATGCTTATGCCGATTCGACAACTCGCTGGATTGATTCTGAACTGAGTGTCACGGGATCGGGCCTTTTGAATGGCCAATTCCAAAACGACCTTCCCTTTGACCTGACCGACTGGATCATCGTCTTCGGCAATCGAGTCTACCGACCTCGCACAGATCGCAACGAAGCAAAAATCTTGTCTCACAGCACCTTTGCTGTGAATTCAAAAAACCTACTTGCCACTGACCTGAAATCCTTTTTGAACGCGTCTCGCTTAATCACAAGTCAAGAACAAGGCGGTGGGGCCACGCGAGGTGGAACTCAGGTGACCACTCCATACAACAAAAGATCGAAAGACCCCATGTACATCTTGACGATCGCTAGCTTCTACCGGATATCGGGAGGCTACAAGTATGTCGGGCTTGGAAATTCACTTCTCAAAAAACTAGACGCCAGCAGTGCCATTCGTAATAGCCATGCTGTCCTTATCGGAACAACAGACATCGAAGCAACTCAGATTAACGTTGATGGAATTGAATCAACCACTCGTGATACTCAAACGATTGTTCGCCTGTTCCTACCTGTGACTCGCAAGAGTTCTTCAGGCATCGCAGACTCAAACTAAAACTAAAACTAAAACAAATAATTGATTCAGCTCGTCCACCACATTGGAATGAAACGAGCAGATCGCCATCTTCACTAGGGTGAATTGTGCAGTGATTGAAACTCGAAATCTCACCAAACGCTATGGTCATCTTGTGGCCGTTAACGACATCAATCTTAAATTAGATGAAGGTGATGTCTTTGGGTTTATCGGACCAAACGGTTCCGGCAAGACAACCACAATGCGCATGATTGCAACGTTACTCAATCCAGATCATGGTGAAGCATACGTCTGTGGAAAATCAATCTACACCAATCAAGAAGAAATTCGTCGACTGGTTGGTTTTATGCCCGACTTCTTCGGTGTCTACGATGACATGACGGTCATCGAATACTTGGAATTCTTCTGTGCGGCTTACCGTATTACAGCTTCAAAACGTCGAGCGATTTGTGAAGAAAAGCTGGAACTCGTTGACATGGCGTTTAAGCGAGACGCCATGGTCAATGAACTCTCTCGTGGCCAAACTCAACGCATCGGCTTGGCTCGAACATTACTCCATGAACCTCAAGTCCTGCTGCTTGATGAACCTGCCAGTGGCTTGGACCCTCGCGCACGAATTGAAATTCGTAATCTCCTTAAACGACTTGGAGAAATGAAGAAGACAGTCATCGTATCCAGTCATATTCTGCCTGAACTTGCCGATGTTTGTACTCGAGTTGGAATGATTGAAAAAGGCAACTTAATCGTCGATGGCAATGTTGCAGAAGTCATGAAAAAGGCTCGACAGCGGATTATGCTGAACATTCGAGTCAAAGAAAACACAGAAAGTGCAGCTCGATTGATTGAACAACTAGACATTGTGGAAAAAGTAGACATCACGTCAGACCAACTGCTGGAAGTCATGCTTGAAAAAGAAATCGAAGACTACAGCGATATCCCGACTGCCATGGTCGAACACAAGCTGGCGATCACGCTATTCCGAGAAGAAGAAGTGAACTTGGAAACCGCCTTTATGGAATTAACGAAAGGCTTGGTGCAATAGCATCAACGCCGAATTCGCACAGCCTGCCACTGCCTCATTGGTTCACTCAACGGATTTGACATATTCGGCGTCAACTTCCTTTCAACAGAATCATATCGACTTATGAAAACCGCCCACATCATCACGCGATTGATTATCGGCGGGGCTCAGGAAAACACGCTCTACAACGTCGACGATCAACATCACCTTCATGGCGACGAGGTTTGTTTGATTACCGGTCCAGGGTTAGGCCCCGAAGGGACTTTGGAACAAAAAGCGATTGCTCGTGGATTAAACCTCAAAGTCTTGCCAGAACTGAAACGCTCGCTGAATCCGTTGCAGGATGCACGTTGCTACTTTGCTCTTAAGAAGCTGCTGGCAAATGATCGCCCAGACATTGTGCACACTCACAGTAGCAAGGCAGGGATCTTGGGGCGTCGAGCCGCCTATGCACTCGGAATTCCTTGCGTGCACACAGTGCATGGAGCAGCATTTCATTATGGACAACCTTCCGTGCTGTACCACAGCTATCGGATAGCAGAAAAGTTGGCCGCAAAGTGGTGCAGTAAAATCATCACCGTTTGCGATGCGATGCAGCAGCAGTATTTAGACGCGGGCATTGGCACTCCGTCGATGTATCAAACCATTTATAGCGGAATGGAAGTCGACAATTTTCTCACACCGACCATCCCACCTTTGGAGATGAGACAACGCTTGGGACTGCAGCCTGACGACATTGTTGTCGGAAAAGTGGCAAGACTGTTTAACCTAAAAGGGCATAAGTATCTGGTGGAAGCCGCTGCCGAGATCGTAAAAGCCAACCCCAAGGTTCGCTTTCTTTTAGTGGGAGATGGAATCCTTCAAGATCAACTTCAGCAGCGAGTTCACGAACTCGGTCTGCAAAAACATGTTCTGTTTGTGGGCTTGGTGGCGCCCGACGAAGTGCCTCAATATCTGCATGCGATGGATATGCTTGTCCACACAAGCGAATGGGAAGGGCTTGCTCGTGTTCTTCCTCAGGCACTCATTTGTGCCAAGCCAGTTGTCAGCTTTGACATCGATGGAGCACCCGAAGTTTGCATCAATAATGAAACCGGTTTTTTGGTTCCCGTTCGATCAATTCACCGACTTTCAGAAGCGATCATCAAACTTGTAAATGACGAACCATTGCGTCTTCGGCTTGGGCAAAATGGGAAGCAACGTTTCACAGATTTGTTTCGCCATCAAACGATGACAACTCTGGTACGCCAAGTTTACGAAGAAGTTTTAAATCCTAGCGCACAAAAAAACGCCACATAACACGATTCATCGAATCATGTCGACTGTGACGTTCCACGACCGCAATGAGCAAACTGGTCATTGCAGAGACAGTTTTTTTAGAAGCAGCCTTAACGCCTACGACTGGTCATTTGTTTTTTCCGTGTCTTCTTTTTCCTTATCATCTTCGGCTTCATCTGCTTTGTCTTTGGCAGACGCTTCGTCTTGAAGTTGCTTCAGAAACTCGCTGATACTGCCATTTTCCGCATCTTGCATTTCGACAGCTTTTGTTTGAATCTTGATGGCTTGTTGCAGATCACCTGAAAGGTGGATCAGGTGAGCCAAAGTATCCAAAATTGCAGCGTTTTCAGGATCTGCTTCAACTGCTTTCTTTGCAGCAGCGGTTGCCGCCTCAACCAACTTCTCTGAAATTTCACTGTCTTCCTTGGCAGCTGCTTGATAGACGGCCCAGGCGACATGATTCAAATCCTCTGCTGGAAGCTTGGCGGTGAGCTGGTCAAGCAGAACGGCTGCTTCGTCTTCCATCTTGGCTGTCATCAGCAAGCCAAACTTTTGTTGCATCAAAGCCGTCTTGTCAGCTTCTTCCGCAGCAGCCATTTGCTGATCAAGCATTGCGATTGCTTCGTCTGATTTGCCTTCTCTTACCAGTTGTTGCATCTGAATCTGTCGAACACGACCGATGTAAAATTCGACTTGGTCGGCAGCATCACCAGAAACTTCCTCGCGAAGACCTTCGAAGAGTGCCACTGCACCATCGAAGTCGTCTTCTTGCAACATGGCTCCCGCTTCAGCCACAGCCTTGTCGATCTTTTGAGTGATCGCGTATTCCTTATCACGATCCCAAGTACCAGCGATCACTGCTTCGAGGCTTCGGTCAAGGCTCATCGGGTGCCCAATCCATTCGATTTTTCCTGTCTTACCCACCAGAAAGCAGCAAGGAATTCCGTTCTGATTTGCAGCCGTCATGTAGTCTGTCTTGCAACTTTTGTCTGGGTCCGTTGTCAGACAGTATGCTGATGTCAGCTCTGCATAGTTTGCTGGCTGCTCTTCACTTTCAACTGCTTCATCACCAGCAGTGTATTTGCGTTCTAGAAACTTGTTGACCCGATCGATGTCTTCGTCGCTAATGCTGATGACTTGAACACCATCCTTGGCGTGAGCATTTTGTAATTCAACCAAATGTGGCATGCTTGAAATGCAAGGACCGCACCATGTGGCCCAAAATTCGATGACGTAAATTTTCCCCTCTTCGAATTCCGTTACCGCCTGAAACTCCCCGTTTCTATCGCTCACCCAATGTTCGACATCAAGGGCAGGAGCTGTTGAACCAATCGTCAGCACGGGAACATCAACTGCCTCTGTTTCTGCTTCTTCATCAGCAAAGCAAACGCTACCAGCCAAAGACAGAGTGGCCACCAGTAGAACGCGGCTAGCCAAAACAAACTTTCTCATGATCAATTCCTCACATGGCAAAGCATCACCTTACCATTGCAGCACTTGTTAAAAGTGGTCGCACTTCGCTGTCCCAGCGAAAGACAATGCTTCACTTTCAACAAAATCTACCTGTGAGTCATGACGGATTCAATCAGCTTGTGATCACCCATTGTGAGTCTTCAGAACTTCGGCACTAACATGCCACATAGAAATGGTGTGCAAGCCAACAAAGTTGGCATGCGATCAGGCGGCTAACGTGAAAGGCTGCTAAGAACTCCGGGTTGATTGATCAAGATCGAGTGAACTCGAACATTGGCGAGTTCTCCGTTTTCCATGCGAGTGAATTTCAAGCTGCAATCGACATGAAATCGCACCCAAGCCTGTCGAGTATTCGGAGCGGGATCTGGAACTGTTGCCAGATCAACAAATGG
>CAYTUE010000062.1:23122-24262 GCA_964441085.1 uncultured Planctomycetaceae bacterium | reverse complement strand
CCTTGGCGTCGAATCGAGCGAACATTCATTCCATAGAACAGTCGACAATGGGAGGCCCAACCGGTCAGATTCCAGCCACTGCTGCAAGGACTCCAGAAATTGCACGGCGCTTTTAAATAAAGAAAACTGCTTAACATGGCAAGCTTTCTCCTCTTTCAGAAGTTTGGCTTCTTGCTGCTCAGCCAAACTTCTGAATGGAACGCAGGACGGCCTGAGCCGAGATTTACTGCCTTTGTGAGAGGGGGTTCCCCCCAGCGTTTAGCACCGATTGAGTTTGCTGAATTGTTCTTGGATCGATCCCACATTGCCGCATGTGATCGATGGTTGCTTCGATGTCATATTCGATTCGATGAAAGGTGACTTTGCCATCTTCGATCACCGCATAAGATGCTCGACAATCGCCGTCTCGCGGTTGGCCTACGCTGCCTGGGTTAATGACTGTTGTGCCTTCTAGTTCCAAGCACATGGGGACGTGAGTATGTCCGACGCACACAAAGTCGACATCAACGTGTTGCAAACGGCTTTCCCATGCTTCAACTGTGCCATCCACGTATTCATCCATTGGATCGCGTGGAGACGCATGGACCAACAGGAAAGAATGTTCACCGATAGTTAAGTGTTGAGTGACCGGTAGCTTCGCCAACCATGTGAGGTGGCTATCTGTCAGAACATGAAAATGATGAGGTCTCAACCCCGCAGCGATTTGCTTGAATAGTCCTCCTGGAGTCAACAATACTCGTTGAGCGACCGAATGATCGTGGTTTCCTCGCACGCTATACGTGGCATGACGTTGGAGCCATTCAATCACGGGCACAGGATCTGCTGCATAGTCGACCGCATCACCCAGAAACAAGCAGACGTCGAACGATTCGTCGATCGCTTGCAGTGCGGGCCAATTGGAGTGGATGTCGGCGAGCAGAAGAATTTTCATTCAAAGACAGGTCCTGCAAATGAAAAGGCAGAGGTGATTGATCGAGGGGGAATCATTGAACAACAGAACATGTCAAAGTGCCCTATGATTGGGATAACTTCAGATTCCCAGAGTGTTCATTGTGCAGACACTTTGGCTTCAAAGCGATTGCATTTTCGAGCATAGCGAGACGAAATACCGAATGGCTACGGTTTTCGAAAAACACGGTT
>CAYTUE010000062.1:18522-23022 GCA_964441085.1 uncultured Planctomycetaceae bacterium | reverse complement strand
TGAAAAAACAGTTGTGAAATCCACAGAACCGCCCCCCCTTCAATCGATTCGGTTGCAAAGTTCTGCGCCCCGCCGATTCATAATGTTCAGCAAACGAAAGGGTTTCATCTGGATGTCCTGAAGTTGTCGTATTGGTCCCGTCATTTACTGACGCGTCATTTGCTGACACGTCATTTACTGACGTGAGGGAAGTCTGTGTGTGGTCCGCTGGTGTGCCCTAGTCCAGTTTCTCTTGACCCGTTTTTGTCTGCCCCGAGATGCGGCTGTTTGCCGGTGTGTCATCTGGGGGAGCGTTATCAGATGTCACACCGTTTGACGAGTCTTCTTGTGCTGGAATTGGCTCGTTTGGTTCAACCCACAGATCTTGCCGTTGGTCTGGTTCTTCCCACGGTTCTTGAGGTTGATGAGAGACAATCTGGCAGGCCGAACATCGTAAATGAAACTTTCGAAACGGAGCACGGTTTGGAAGTTGCTGGTGGTCGATCTGCCAGTTGGTTCCACATCCGGGACATGCGGTTGAAGTCGGCGGATTTGCGTTGTTACTGACAAGTCGGTCGGGAAAGTCATTCCAGAGATAAATGAAACACGGCGTGCTTGTTTCTGCTTGCAGTTGTTTGGCCAGTCGTCTTGCCTCGACGTACAGTTCGCTATTCCACGCTGACAACTGATACCAAGCCGAATCGGCCAACGGCCCGTCCATCATCCAAATTTGATCGTAACTGCGGCACAACAACGTCCAGTGATACAAGTCTTCCTTTAAGCGATCCGAAACCGGAAGCAAGGGCATCGGCAGACACGTGCCTTTGTGACCGTGCCAAACGGGGCTTCCTTCGTGAACCGCATGAGTCATCAAGTACAGAAACCCGGCGGATGAAAGTTGAGGCACAGGAAAGCTGGTTTCATCATCAACGATTTGCCATTCAGGAAGGACTCCGTACTGCAGGCAAGCCAGCTGTTCCGTACGTCTGACCCATTGGCTGGCAGCGTCTGGTTTATTAGCGTCTCGATGAGAAGCATGAACATAGGCCGTGTACACACCGTCGACCCAACCGGACACAAAGTTACCAAGAATTTGGCCGTTCTTTACCAAAGCCGTCAGGTAGTCTTCTGCGACAAGGACAAGTTCGCCCTCCTCGTGATCCATCTGAGGAATAAAACTGATTGCGGCAAGCAACATAACGAACTTCGAAAGCTCCATTTGAAATCAAAGTTTGACTCACCACCACGATGAGCCCCACTTCCGGTAACTGCTTTTTAAACGGTCATCTTAGTTCACAACCAACATCGTGCCAGTGACAGCACCGTGTCCTAGCACGATGAATCTCACATGCAGCCTGATTTTCCTTGCTTCTAGGCGGAACCTGAGGTGATCGCAGCAATTCAGACTCGAGATTAAGCCTGTGAGCCAACATTTCAGTTGAAAATCCAGCAGGATCCGTCTTTCGCAGCTTGCTCTGATTCACCAGTCCTACTATTTGTTCAGCACAAAGAAGACAGCTGATTGAACGAACTGTTGTCAGATTGATCGTGTCAAGGGGGCACAGATTCTGAAACGCTGCAACTTGTCGTTTGAGTGCCACGGGTGTTTGCTTGCTGGATTCTTCAGCGGTACCCTTCTGGTTCGACATGAGCTGCTGTTTGCATCACGAAGACCATTTGCCTTCAGCGACCGTTCAGACCACAACCCACTCGGTGAATCACAAATCAATGTGAATCACACAAATAATATAGACACCAAGTTTTTCCTCACGAATAGAGAATTCAGATGACTCGACGAGGCGAATTGTTTGCCGGACTTTCCGTAGCACTGGTCACTCCCATGCATGCCGATGGCAGTGTCAATTACGACATGCTGAAAAAGCTGGTCGATTTCCATGTGGATTCGGGAACAAACTGCGTTGTGCCCGTGGGGACAACAGGAGAAAGCCCGACGCTGTCTCACGATGAACACAATAAAGTGATCGAAACAGTGTGTCAGCATGCTGCTGGGCGTATTACTGTGATGGCAGGCACAGGTTCCAACTGTACGGCGGAAGCAATCCGTACCACTCAACACGCCAAAGATGTTGGAGCAGATGGGTCGCTGCAAGTGGCTCCGTACTACAACAAGCCGACTCAAGATGGCTTCTTCCAGCACTACAAAGCAATTGCAGATGCCGTCGATATTCCGGTTGTTGTGTACAACATTCCTGGACGATCAGCGAAGAATATTGAACCAGAAACAATCTGCAAGATGGCCGCAGAATGCAGCAACATTGTTGCAGTCAAAGAAGCGACAGGATCTTTAGATCAAGCATCCGCGATTCTTTCCGGGAGCGATCTGACCATTCTGTCTGGCGACGACAGCCTGACCTTACCATTGATGTCTGTCGGTGGAAGTGGGGTCGTATCAGTGGCTGGTAATGTGGTTCCCCAAGACGTGTTGGCGATGATCGCTGCGTTCAATGCGGGTGACATTCAATCTGCCATGAAACGACATCACCAACTGTTTCCACTTTGTCGAGACATGTTGGGGCTATCGACGAACCCTGTGCCTGTGAAAGCTGCCATGGCAATGATTGGAATGGACTGCGGTCCGCTACGGCTTCCCATGACAAGCCTGACTGATCAGGAAGTTGTTTCGTTGAAAAAGACATTAACGAACTACGGCCTGTCCATTTCGTAAACGGCAGCGTTTAGAAGGCGGCGCATCCTTGCCGGTGGTAATGAGTCACTAGATGCGCCAAGCTGATTGATCGCATCAGCTTCAGACCTGCCGTGAACGTCACAGGGCCAGTAAGGTATCATCCAGTGAGGTATCATCCAGTGAGGTATCACCAGCAAGGTGTCATCCAATTAAACGTCGGGTGACTTGGTTCTACCGGATGTCATCAGTCGGCGAATTTCCGACAAGGCGGGGCCGATGGAATTAATAGGGCGCCCAAGTTGACTTGCGATTTGCCGATATGTTCGCTGTTCAAGATAGAACAGCTTCGCAATAGATTTCAGCGATTCGGGTAAGGACGACATCAGGGAATCCACTTCGTCCTTGCGATCAACGGCATCGCTTGGACGGTCTTCGCTGGCTTCTTCCATATGACTGACGTGCGCCTGAACATGTCCAAAGGCTTGCATGTATCGTCTTTGAGTCAACTTTTTCAAAACCACTCGACGAACAATCACCACCAGATAGGTTGCAAATGAGCTGCGACCGCGGAAGGTTCGAATCGCAGCTAAGTTGCGTTCAAGCAAGGTTGCAAACACGTCTGCTGTCAGGTCATCGATGTCATCGGCCTGAAGTTTCAAGCTGTGTGCGTGAGCCGCATTTTTGATGACATGCACGATTAAGTTTGTGTAGCGGTCGACAAACGTTTGCCATGCTCCCGCCTTTCCCGACAGAAGTTCATTGACCAGCAACCGATCTTTTTCTGTCAAAGGCATGATATTGATTCTCGTTTGAGAACATGGAAATGTGAAATGGTGCTCGCCGCTGTGAAATAGCACTTTCTGCAAAGATGCGAAAAGCAACAGGAAACCATACGGCCAGCCCACCCTGATGATACGCAGTTCGGAATCCCATCACGAACTCGGTTTTGGAATTTCGTGCTCTCAGTAATAAACGTAATCCGGTCGTATGGATCCGGCTTGTTGAGGTCAAAACAGGCGGGAAAACCGAATTTCGTGCCATAATGGCCCAAGAGCTTTTCTAGAGAATCAGCCTGATGGCATCGGGCTGATCGCTCTGTGGGCTGCTTTTATGGGAAATGATGGCACTGCCGATCGTCCAATTTTTGGCCAATCACTTATGGCTTCTGTGTGTGTTCATATTGCGTCGTTCACTGGACCGCCTTCACCAGAAAACCTAAGCGGCAAAATCCGCAGATTCTTCATCTGCTCAGTCGTGAGGAAAGCCGTATTTCCTGCCGAAATGAGGTTCCAGAGGACCAGCTGAATGCCAGTGAGACTTTGTCTCAATTGCGCACTGTCTTCTTTCGGAAGGGAACTGACGTAGAAAATGACGAATGGGATAGAATAGAAACTACGATGGTCTACGAACCATACACAATTGAATACTATTCATTCTCAGCGAGCGACGCATCTCCATCGATGATGGTCGTTTTTCGCAGAAAGGACCCATAGAAATGACTCATGTCGTTGCCGAACCTTGCCACAACTGCAAATACACCGACTGTGTCGTTGTCTGTCCGGTTGAGTGCTTTTATGAAGGTGAAACGATTCTTGCGATTCACCCAGAAGAATGCATTGATTGCGAAGCCTGTGTGCCAGAATGTCCCGTGGAAGCAATTTTCCATGAAGACAACCTGCCCGAACAATGGACAGATTATCTGGCACTGAACGAAGAAAAGTCGGCTGAATGGCCAGTGATCACAGAGCAAAAGACGTCTCTGGCGGAATCTGGTAGTGATTGCAAAGCGGCTGAATAGCCTGTGAAATGCTTGAACTGGCCAAAGCCACTCCGGCCTTTGGCTGGTTGAGTTCAATAAAGTTGAGTTCAATAAA
>CAYTUE010000062.1:14615-18422 GCA_964441085.1 uncultured Planctomycetaceae bacterium | reverse complement strand
GTTGAGTTCAATAAAGTTGAGTTCAATAAAAAAGAGCCCGATTCGGATATTCCGAATCGGGCTCTTTTTGTTGAATCTCTATGGAATCGTCGTTTGAATTGTGTTTTCGAACGGGATTCAGCGGGATTTATGCAGAGAAACTGCTTCCACAACCACAGCTTTTCACAGCGTTGGGGTTGTCGAAAGTGAAGCCTCGCTTGTCCAGCCCGGTGTAAAAATCGATTGTTGTTCCATCAAGGAACAAGTCGCTTTTCTTGTCGACGACGACGCCTACGCCGTGGTGCTCGCCAAACGTGTCTTCCGCATCGTCGTAGCTATTGGTGAAATCAAAACTGTATTGGAATCCGCTACATCCCCCGCCAGCCACACCGACTCGGACGTACTTCATTTGATCGTTACCCTGCTCTTCGATCACTCGCTTGATTTCCAAGGCGGCTGCTTCAGTCAGCGTGATTGACATCTTGTGCTTTCTCCTAGTCTGACAAATTCAGAGTTTTCGGCCTCGTCAGGCCATTTTCGATCGCTTCACTACAAGCAGTGAGATCGTTGTATAATTGATGATAGTCACTTTCTGCGCCATTTCCGCGCAAGAAGTACGTCTGATATCCTTTATTCGGCGTAAGGACCAGAGTGTCAAGCCCGTCATTTCAAATGAAGGGCATTTTTCCGCCTCTGAGACCCAGCCTCCCTTCACTTTGGTCTAACCCACTTCTCACATTTCAAAGCGACATCATGCCAATTAAATCTTACCCACTGCTTTGTCTCGGAGCCGTTTTTGGCCTTCCCCTCCTGATTGCTGGCTGTGCCGATAGTATGGTCGCAGATAACATGGCCCCGGAAGCTGGTTCTGGAGTACAAACGGCTGCGGGAAGCACTGTTCCAGAAGAACTCGGGTTTGTGTCCACTGCCGTTGCGGAACAACTGGATGTTCTTGATGATGGAACTGTTGCACACAGCCCCGTTAATTTTCGAGAAGCCATTCAAGAAAATGACGGTCTGATCTTAGTCGATTTCTGGGCAACATGGTGTGGCCCATGCTTGCAGCTTGCCCCCGAACTCGAAAAACTGGCCAGCCAACATCCCGGTGAAATTACGATTATCAAGGTGGACGTCGACAAGGCGGGCGAACTCGCGGCGGAACTGGGTGTGGGAAGTATTCCGGATCTGCGAGTCTTCAAAGCTGGACAACAGATTGACCATCTGCTTGGATATCAATACGCAGATTTATTAGCAAGCAAGCTGGGACTGTAAAGCGTTTCCGATTGCCATGGTTACCGGTATGTTCCCGCTCATTTGCACCAGCGTCACTGACTGCTGAGTGATCAGAATATCCACAACATGGACTACGGTTTTCGCCGACGCCGTGCAAAACGAATTCGACAACCTCGCGCACCCGTTTTGGCAACTTCAACTGGCCGCCCATCACGATGCGATTGAATTGCTTTTAGCACATAGTGAACCGTGACATCGTGAGGCTTGGTCGCGTCATCAAGAGCTCCTTGGTAAATCACTTGCCGTTGAGAATTTAAGACAAAAAATTCCGGCGTGTAGACCGCATCGAATGCTTTTGCCACCGATTGGTCTTCATCTTTCAGGTAGTCGAAGTTGAATTTCTGCTGTTTGGCTCGACCTGTCATTTCTTGAAGCGAATCATCTTTGTGATCATTCGAATTGATGGCCACAACGACTGCAGACAATTTTTCCTTCTGGAATTTCAGTTGAAGCTGTTTCAAGCGCTGCTCATAGTCGACCGAATACGGGCACGTGTTACTGGTGAAGCACACCACAACATAATCTTGGTCATATTGAGACAATGAACACTTCTGGCCATCAGTTCGCGGGAGATCGGCGAAGGTAACCACAGATGCCGAACGATCAGCGTCGGCCGATCTTTGTGGTGATGATTTCACCTGTGCTTTCAATTGACTTGTGCTACTGAAAGCGAATACAAGAACAATGATTCCCACCTTCGCTATGATTTGATCGGCCATCAGTCCGCTTCCTTGTTTTGTCACTCTGTTTTGTCACTCTGTTTTTGTTAAGCAAGCAAATGCCTGCCAAACCAAAAACACCCCAATGGGCCTCGCCAGCCAGTTGGCAAAGAACTCAGTTTCAGTGAAGTTTGCCGCCAAGATCTGTACGATCGAAACGGACCAACGGTTTCACCAAGCATTTTACCCAGACAGTTCTCACAACCCAATCTCACAACCCAATCTCACAACCTAGGTTGATTTGTATCGCAAGATCATTGCCACGTGATTGGGTTTCTAGACAAGTCTTCTTCCTTCCATTGTAAGCGAAAGCAGCCAGTGATGCTTCCAAGTCAGCCATTCGTAAAACGCGCGCCCTATTCGATTTTCACAGCTTGCTTGCTTGCTGGTGTTGTCACCATGATTCCCAGTGGGCTGTTTGCTGGTGATTGGGGGCAGTTTCGAGGTCCAGCAGGGAACGGCATGGCCGATGTTTCGGGAACTCCGACCGATTTTTCACCCGACCAATTTGCATGGCAAACAGAAATTCCGGGAGTCGGTTGGTCGAGCCCAGTGGTGACTGGAAATCAAATTTGGCTCACAACGGCCGAAACGGTTGCAGCTTCCCAAGAAGCAATCGCAAAAAAGAAGGCGGGCGTTCAGTTTGCAAATATTAAAACGGCCGCTGCAAAAGTGACTTTGCGAGCCATTTGTGTGGATGCCGAAAACGGCAAGATTCTGCAAAACATCAAGTTGGCTGATGTTGATAATCCCGATCTGATTAACCCATTAAACAGCTATGCGTCTCCTACTGCTGTGATTCAGGCAGACAACGTGATTTGCCATTTTGGATCTTACGGTACGTGGAGCCTCAATCGTGAATCAGCCGACATCAACTGGAAGGCCGCATTGGTTGTCGATCACAGCGTTGGCCCAGGGAGTTCTCCTGTTATTTTTGGTGACAATGTCTTGATTGTTTGTGATGGAATCGACCAGCAATACGTTGCCGCTCTGAACACCAAAACAGGCAAGCAGCAGTGGAAAACCAATCGACCTCCGATCAAGGCATCCAGCGGAGAATTCCGAAAGGCTTATAGTACTCCATTGATCATTGAAGTTGACGAACAGATTCAAGCTGTGATTCCAGGAGCTCAATGGACGTGTGCTTACGATCCAGCAACTGGAGAAGAACTTTGGCGAGTCAACTGTGGCAAGGGCTTTTCGACGACTCCAATGGCTGTCTACGAAAGCGGCCTTGTGATTACCACAACCGGATTTATGGCTCCTGAACTAGTTGCCATTAACCCAGAAGGACGTGGAGACATCACCAAAACAAACGTTGTTTGGCGAGCAAAGCAAGGTGGTAGCACGATGCCAACAGCGGTTGCCAAATCGGGGCGATTATATTCCATTAGTGACAAGGGCATCCTGACTGTACTGGACGCAAAAAGCGGAGAGATTAAAGAACGTCAGCGCATTGGCGGCAAGTTTGCTTCTTCTCCTTTGCTGACAAACGACGCCTTGTACTTGGCCAGCCAAGAAGGCGTTATGACGGTTTTGAAGCCCGTTAGCTTAGATAAGTTGGGAACGACCAAAATGGATTCTTCTTTGATGGCGAGTCCCGCAATCATTGGCAAAGACATGATTGTCAGAACCGAAAAGAAGCTGGCTCGAATCACATCGAAGGAGTGAGCGTCGGGCAATGTCGGGGGCTGAAACGAATCAATCGCACGCATGACCAGCATGAATATCATGGTTGGCTGGCTAGGTATCGATGTTGAGCGGTCTGATCTCGGACGGTTGTCTATTCCTTGCCGCGCCTTGACCACCGCGCCGC
>CAYTUE010000062.1:10983-14515 GCA_964441085.1 uncultured Planctomycetaceae bacterium | reverse complement strand
GGTCCGCCGCCTTGGCCGGGGCTCATTCCTAGGCGTCGATTGCCTTGCTGGCCTCCGGAGCTTTGGAACCACCCATTCAGCAGATCATGCGACCAGTGACAGCACCACCATTGCTGATCGTAGGAACCAGATGCCTGTGGTCTGTGTTTTCAGCTGGGTGCTTTTTTAGTGAGTTTGCTGTAGGTCTGAAATAATTTCTCGAGTCCGAACAACGAAGGAGTGCTGATCGGATTCCGCTGGAATGGCCTTCAAGTCCTGTATGGCAAGTTCCAAAGCCTGGTTTGCCGCTGATTCGTTTTCGAGCTCTCGTTCACACTCCGTGACACTTCGATATAAAAGAGCTCGCCAGCATCGATGCACAAAGCTATCTGGGTTCGCCTGTACGAGATCGGATTGAAGGTCGATCGCGATTTTCAACTGTTGTTTTGCATGATCGAATCGTTGGCGTGATCGAGCAATGGATGCTCGTTTGTGCCGGAGGTGAACTTCGGCCACAGCAAAGGCAGGAGTGCTGGGATACTCCTGTTTCAATGGTTTCAGTTCGGCGAGTGCTTCATCAAGCCAGTTACTCGAATTCTTCATTTGTCGCCGTTGTTGATCTCGACGAATATTGACGTCTCCCAGTACTTGAACAAGTTCAAAGCGAATTGCTGCGTCGTCTGGTGACAGATTCAGTTGTTGCCGAAGCTGAGTTAAAGCAGTCTGGAAATGTTCCCGTTTGGTGTCATGTCTATTTGTTAGCCGAGACAGGGCAAGGTGCGACCGTGCTCGAAAAATCTGAGCCGATTTTGTGGTAGATGTCGCTTTGGGAAGCTGACCTAGGATTTCCATTGCCGCTGTCGCGTGTTCTCTGCGAGCTGTTCTTTGTTCCTCATTGATGTGTCCTTTTCTTCTGTGAGATGGCGAGAGATTGGACAAGGCCAAATGAGCTTTGATTTGCTCCAGTTGAATGGCTGGGCTAGCGGACGATGCGACACTTAAAGCATCAAGCGCTCGTTGAAATGCAGCTTCGGCTTCTGAAGAATCGAGGTTGGTTAAACGAACGGCCCCCCATTCGTTAGACAGTCGTCCTAACCGAAGAGCTTTTTCTTCGGCTGATATGTGAGCTTCGGCTGCTCGTTCATTGAGCACATTGATACTGTTTTGCAGGGTCTGAAAAGCGGCTTCCGTACGTCCTAACTGGTTTTGAATTCGAGCCAACTGAATACTCGCGTCAACCATTTGCAGGATAATGTCCGGGCGAGTCGGTGCTTGTTGAGCCAAGCGTTCATAAAGCGGTTGAATGCGTTCTAGGAGACGAGCCGAATGTGGAGAGGGGCGAAATGCAGTATCAGTGAAGTTGAATTCCGCTTCAGATCCATCGTCTGAACCGATTCCAACCGGGGCCATGGCAGTCGAAATGGAAACGAGTTCAACCACGCCATCCAATGATTGCACTGCAAAGTCCAGAGACTGTTCCGATTCCTTTAAGGCAGCAAGTGCTCTTTGGTTAGCGGAAGATGTTGCTAAGTAAGCGGCCGACGAAACAATGGTTGTGGCAATCAAAGATACCGTTGTGATTCCGACCGCAGCGGCAATTTTCGGGTTACGGCGACACCAGCGAATGCAGCGTTGGCTTATCGAAAGGCGTCGAGCATGAATCGGTTCATCGACAATAAAACGCTGTAAGTCGTCTCGTAATGCGGTTGCTGTGGGGTACCGAAGACGGGGTTCCGGGTGAATGGCTTTTAGGATAATGGTTTCTAGGTCAACGGATAGGTCGGGGCGAAGTTTACGTGGTGAAAGAGTCGTTGGGCTGGTTATCGACCGGATGAGCTCGTCGGGATCTTCTTGAGCAAACGCTGGCTGGCCCACGGTCATTTCAAATAACGTCAGCCCTAAGCTGTAAATGTCACTTCGTTCGTCTGATACGCCTCGAAAACGTTCTGGGGCCATGTACCTGAGACTACCGCTCAGAGTTCGAGTCGTGGTCGGATCATCACGGAGATTGCGAGCGAGTCCGAAGTCGGTAATTTGAACCATTCCGTCTTTTTCCAACAGGATGTTGGCCGGCTTGATGTCGCGGTGTGAGACTCCGTTTTCATGAGCATAGGCAATGGCATCGGCCAGCTGAGCGCCAATAAAAGCCACTTCCTGAGTGGCCATCGGACTGTTTTGCTCGGCCAGATGTTTGTCTAACGAATCACCTCCCACCAGTTGCATCACAAGATAGTGCGATCCATCTGCTTCTCCTGTTCCAAAAACAGGCACGATATTGGAATGGTGCATGGCAGCAGCCATGCGAGCTTCTTGTTGAAAGTGTTCTAAGGCGGTGTCGTCGAGAAGGCACTGCTTGGGGAGCACTTTGATGGCCACTGATCGGCCAAGCGATTCTTGTTCGGCTTCGAACACAATGCCCATGCCGCCTCGACCAATCTCACGAATGATGCGAAAGTCGCCTAAACGTTCGAGCTGCCTGCCCGCCAAAGTGGCGCTGCCGTCGGGAGAAATCTGTTGGTCAATTTTTAGTTTTTCCACTGACGCGATCAGTGGAAACATGCGACGAATGTCATCGCTGAGTTCTGGATGGCGACGAGCATATTCTTCGACGGATGGGCGGTCGCCGTCTCGATACCGTCCCAAGAAATCACTTGCCAGCAGATCAACGGCCGCACAACTGTCGATGACCGCATCGTCTTCGTAGGAAGATTCATTCATGTCGAACGGCTCAAAAATCAACGTAAAGAAAAGAACTTCAGTAACGTATCAGGTTGCATGAGATGTTTGAGAACTTAAGGCCTCACAGTGAAGACGATCATGTCTCCTTCTGATCGTTCGTGGCAAATGTCTAGTGGTCTGTCGGGCGTCGTCCTTGAGTCGGCTGGTTTTTGCGTTCCATGCCCTGTTCTGCCGCTGGCGGTAAGCGGTCACGACGAAATTGTTGGGCCAATACCAGTTGCTCTTTTTCGTTTAAGCTTCCGCTTTTGTCTTCATCAGCAACCTTGAACGCATCATGCATGTGTTCAGGCAATTCAGTCAGCGTCAATTGGCCATTTTTGTCGGTGTCAAGTTCTGTCAATTGAGCAACAAAGGCAGCATCGCCACGTCCTCCACCAGCGCCGCCTGGTCCTCCATTGCCATCTGGTCCTCCGGGGCCACCGCCTGGCCTACCGCCGCCTGGTCCACCAGCACCGCCTCGACCTCCTCGGCCCGCTTGTCCACCCGGCCCGCCGGGACGATTATTCATGCCGCCTCCACCTTGTCGTTGCGGTTGGCCTCCACGAGCGCCGCCGTTACGTTGACTACCGTTACGTTGCCCACCGTTGCGTTGGCCGCCTGGTCCTGATGGTCGAAGCTCATCGACTGTCAGTCGCCCGTTACGATCCGCATCCATCTTTCTTAATGCGGCGGCTGAGTGATTGATTTCGTCTTCCGAAAGTTCACCGTCGCCATTGGTGTCAAAGATCCGCAAAAGCAACCCTCCGGGCTGTTGACCTCGAGGCCCAGCTTGGCCTCCTCGTCCGCCTTGAGCACCCCGTCCTCCCTGGGCACC
>CAYTUE010000062.1:5182-10883 GCA_964441085.1 uncultured Planctomycetaceae bacterium | reverse complement strand
GTCCTCCCTGGGCACCTCGCCCGTTTTGAACACCTCGTCCGCCGGCTCCCGGCCCACCGCCTTCGCCTCGCCCTCCTTGGGGGCCTCTTTGCCCTTGTCCTTGCCGATTTGGTGGTTGGGCTTGAACGTAAGAATCTGCAAGCAAGAAAGCGATGCAAAGGCTGGCAACCGGAATTCCAAAACGTCTCATAGTGATTACCTTATCAATGCGATCATTTGTCGGTGTTGGTATGCAACTTTCAAACCCCAGCGAACAAGCCATTCCACTGAAAAACAGATGAGTTTTCGCAAGACAGACGTGATTGTGCAAACAATTGACTCGGAGTGCGGGTTGTCAGCGCTTTTGTGATGACTTCTTGCACAGCACAGGCAAGCTTGGGCGAATCTTGCTTCAACTGATTTTTATGGCACATGTATCTGCAGAATGTTTCGCAGCCGTTCTAGGGCTCGCATATATCTCATGCTGGAAGTCTTTTGAGTGATCTTGAGTTCTGAAGCGACTTCTTGATTGGTGAGTTCTTCAAAATGTCGCAATGCTAAAACCTCGCGATCGATTTCGTTCATGGATTCCAAAGCGCTGCGTACTTCGTCCATGAGTTCGCTTTTTACGGCGGCTTGGCTGGGCGACGTTAAGTGAGCAATAAACCGTTGGGACAAACAGAGAGACGTATTCCCCCATGCGTCTCGATCGTTTGACGGTGTTTCTCGAAAAGCAGATCGAGCTTCTGTGGACAGGTGCCGCCGATGAATGTCGCTCAGTGTTTGCCCAGCCACTAATCGCAACCATAGAAAGAACGATGGGAAGTCGCCGTTGATAAAGTGTTCGATGCGTTTTTCTGCAGCTAAGAAGACTTCTTGGACCACGTCGTCCGGGTCAACTCGGCCACGCACTTGGTTGTTGAGCCGAAAGTGGATAATTTGCCAGATTCGCGGTCGGTGAACCGTAAACACATCTCCCAAGGCAGATTGGTCTCCTTGCTTCAAGCGTTTTTCTGGGGCGTCGTACATTGATTGCATGATCAACAAACACTGACTCCCAATGTCTGAGTCGGTTGATCCTTCAAAAAAAACAGTGGAAGCTACTTGGTTGAAGGCGTTTCTGTCCTCACACAACCCGCAGCCGAACAGTCTATTCGTTGGATCGACGTGATGAAACCTAAGTGCCCGAGTATCAATTTTACTTCACGATTTATTGTCGTGCTGTGTCTACTTTCGTTGTTGTTGCCCAGCAGTGTGGCAGCCGAAAACAGTCTCGCGGGCAAAAAGAATGTGTTGATTCTGCTGGCCGATGATCTTGGCTGGGGTGACGTGAGTTTTCACGGAGGCAAAGCGGCGACTCCCAACATTGCCAAGCTAGCGGAACAGGGGGTTCGTTTAAATCGGTTTTACGCATTCCCCGCGTGCAGTCCTGCCCGAGCCGCCATGCTGACTGGCCGATTTCCTCAACGCTACGGAATTTCGGGCCCCGTACGTCCGCGAGACGAAGGGTTGCCAGTAGACGAAACCGTGTTGGCTGCCGCATTCCAAAAAGAAGGCTACCAAACCAGCTTGATCGGCAAGTGGCATCTCGGCCAATCGTCAGTTCGAGGTGCTCACCCCACTCAGCGAGGTTTCGATCACTTCTATGGATTCATGGATGCATCCATCGACTACTACAAGCACACCGGAGGACGAGGAAGTGCAGATTGGCAGCGTGATGGTCAGCAAATTTCAGAGGAAGGATATTCCACAGATTTGTTGTCTGCCGAAGCTGTCCGACAAATTCGCGGTTCAAACAAAAGAACACCGTTTTGCATCGTGGTTTCCTTTAACGCACCTCACACTCCTTTTCAGGCTCCCGAAAATCTGATTTCAAATTATCGAAGCATGAACCGCAACGACGCAACCTATGCCGCGATGATTGAATCAATGGATATCGGCATCGGAAAAATGCTTGATGCCATCGATGACAAAAACTTAGTGGATGACACCATTGTGGTTTTTGCATCCGACAATGGAGCGGGGCGAGGTGGAGTCAACCTTCCCTTTCGTGGCAAGAAGAGAGAAGTCTATGAAGGCGGAATTCACGTCCCCTGTGTGATTCGGTTGCCGGGAATCATTAAAGCGGGAAGTCAAAGCGAACAGCTCACTGCGATTCATGATCTCTTTCCAACGGTTGCTGCGGCCTGTGGGATCTCTACAAAATCAGTCACTCGCCGACCTTTAGATGGTCAAAATCTGTGGGACAGCTTCACGGGGGGCGGCAACGTGGATCGCAGTCTTGTGATCGCCGAAAGCGACTACGCGATGTTCCAAAACGATTGGAAGCTGATCGAATCTGCTGAAGGAACTCACGAGCTATACAACCTAAAACAAGACCCCACTGAATCCCAAGATCAAGCCAGACAACAAGCTCAAATCCTTCGCACAATGAAGATGCAGTTGGCCACATTTAAGCAGCAGGTGGCTGCCGATCGTCCGGCTTCAGATAGCTTCAGTTTGCCTACCGGCAAGACTTCAACAGCAAATGGCAGCGTTGCTCAGCAGTTCACACCTGAGGCAATCAAAACAGCAGAAGGGGGAGACCTTGCGGCCGCCAAAATTCAGGGAGACGCAATTTTTGGAACTCTTGGAGATCCTCGAATCGAATCCAACGGCCTGGGCATTCAGCTGCTTGCTGGCGTCGATGACAACAAAGACAAGCAGCGAGCTGCAGAAGTCACGCTGTCGTCTACCGATGTCAATGCCAACCAACGTTGGTATCGATTTTACATTTCAGGGATGGCTCAAGAAAACTTTGCTGTTGCAAAAGACGACCTGTATTTGAAGGTCGAATTCTTTAATAACAACGGCACGCGTTCTTTGGACATGATCAAAGAACGAATTTATGGCAAAGTGGTGAGAGAACGCAAAGACTTAAAAGACGATGCCACGAATGCCAGTTTGGGGCACGGAACATGGCGAACCTATGCAATGGACTTTCGCACGCCCTTCCCTGAAATCGACAAGATCGATCTTTCCGTAGGTTTTCGAGAAGGAACGGCAACTGGGAAACGGACAGGATTTTGGATTCGGTCGATGAACCTAGAAGCCATCGATGCTCCTGCAAGCTATCAACCGAAAGCCAATGTCGGTTTGATTTTGCCTCAACCGTCGATCGATTCACTCGTGCATTTAGGAGGCCGTTGGTACTTCAACCCCCAAGGTCAAAGTCGCAGTTTGCCAAAACAGTTCGATCACACCAATGCGGACCAACTGCTGTATCAATCGGATCGCTTTGAAGCTCCGTTTGCTGGGAACATGACATCATGGCTACGCAAAGGTTACTTAGACCTGAATGACAAAACCGTTGAACAAGACCAGTACCGTCCTGATGCTGTTGTGGTCACGGTGACCAAGGAACATCTTGTGATTAACAGTCGCAATCTTCCTAATCATCCCACTGCCACCTTTCCAGACCGTTGGCGAATGCTGGATGGAAATCCTGCGTACATCAAAGAACAAGCGAACGTTTGGAAGCTGCCTTTGGTGCCCACCGTTAACAAAAATCACATTGCGATGACGGCCAAGAACGAAAACCAAGCGTTGCCAATGGGACCGATTGGAGTCGCCACAAATGGAGTCGTGTTCTTTAATCCATTCGACCATATCTTTGAAACGGATGCCGTGTGGCGACTGGATCGTTGCTGTGGACACCCAAGTCCTCGATACCAGTATCACTATCACAAGTACCCTGTGTGTGTGAAGACACCTTGGAGCGACGAGGGACAGCAGCATTCATCTGTGATTGGTTTCGCGTTCGACGGTTTTCCTGTTTACGGTCCGTACGAAGCCAAGGGATTGCTGGCTCGAGACGATTCCACCAACCCATTGAATGATTTCAATTTGCATGAAGATTCAAAACGTGGTGCTCATTACCACGTGACTCCTGGCAAGTTTCCTCATCTGATCGGTGGGTATTGGGGAGTCGCTCCAGAACGCGGCCGGCGACCTCGCTAGACACCGTAACACAGTCGGCGCCTTGGCTAGGCGCCGTAACACAGCCGGTGCCCTGGCTAGGCACCGTTGGGAATTGTGCCAAGGGATGAAATCGAAACCCAACACAAGATCACTCTCCATCTGGGAGTCGCGAGGAACAAAAGCCAGAACAAAGCTGGGGGCAAATCCCTCACGAACGCGGGTTCCCTTTTTCAACAGGCTGCAAGACAGCAATATCTCCAAGTTTTACATCACTCAGTCATGCGAAATTGAATATGAAAGACGCATCCTTCAATTTCTTTCTTCGCTGGTTGGCTCCGTTATTGGTGCTGACTGCGGCCGGAGTGTTCATTTATGCGATGGGAGCCAAGCAGAAGCCGAACCGAAAAAAGGCTCCTCCTCGTCGCTCGATCCCTGTCGAAGTTGTTCGCGCGGTTCCTCATCACGGCACATTGACAATCGAAGCAAGTGGCGTTGCCGTTCCTTTTCGAGAAGTCAAACTGTCGGCTCAGGTGGGCGGCGAAGTCATCTTCAAAGCCGCTTCACTCAGCCCAGGCCACTATGTTCAAAAGAACGAAGTGTTGCTGAAAATTGATCCCGCAACCTACAAGCTCGAAGTCGAGCGACTGAATCAGGAAATCGCAAAGGCTGAACAAGAACTTAGCAACATTCAAGTGCAGGCTGCGAATGCTGAACGACTGCTGCAGTTAAGTCGTCAAATGGTCACGCTGCGTAAAAAAGATGTGGATCGCTTAGGCCGCCTGAAAGCCTCAAGTGCATCTGCCCAAGAAACAGATGCCGTGCGTATGGCGTGGCTCACCACCACAGAACAAATGACCAATCACGAAAACGAACTTCGTGTGCTGAGCGGCCAAGCCAAAACATTGCAGATGACTCGTGATCTGGTTTCCGTGCAACTGGCACGAGCCAAATTAGATCTCAAGCGAACCACGATTGTGGCTCCATTTTCTGGCGTTGTGATTGCGAACCATGTGGAACAAAACGGATCCGTCGTTCCGGGCGCAGCAGTTGCCACCATTGAAGACACTTCGATGGTCGAAGTTCGTTGCAGCTTGCGTTCAGATGACTTGGAATTCATCCTGCAACACTCGCCTGGCAGTTCAAACAACCTCACTGACGAAAGCTTAAACGCTTCAGAATCGGACGTGCAGACTTCTGCGTCTGTTGAACAAGAACAATGGAACCCCGGTAATGCGTATCGCCTGCCAGCAACTCCTGTGACAATTTCATACGAACGAAGTGGGCGACAGTATTTCTGGTCTGGCACGCTGTCTCGTCAAGATGGGTTGGGAATCGACACGAAAACTCGAACCATGCCCGTGCGAATTTTGGTGTCAAATCCCACAGGAAGCCGATTCGAGTCGAAACAGGCAAATTCACTTTCGACCGATTCATCACTTGCAGACCCTCCCACAACGGCTTTGCTTCGAGGCATGTTTGTCAAAGTCAAAATGCACTGTGAAACCCAACAGCCCTTTCTCTCGATCCCCGAAGCTGTTGTCAGACCGGGAAAAAACATCTGGGTGATGCGTGATGGAAAGCTGCATGTGGAATCAATTCGTATTGCTCGCATTGAAGACGGCATCGCTTTTTTTGACCCGCAACAATGCAACGTGAACGCTACCGATCAGGTGATTAGTACGCCCGTTCCAAATGCTCGCGATGGAATCTCTGTTTCCATCAAGAAGCAGAAACCAGGGAAACAAAAACACGGCGCACAGTC